>NZ_AGVX02000277.1 GCF_000239155.1 Actinoalloteichus spitiensis RMV-1378 | reverse complement strand
CCGCCCACGGCGGCGCCCACCTCCGGGCCCCTACTCCGCTGCCTCGCGCAGGCGGGCGAGGGTGCGGCTGAGCAGCCGCGAGACGTGCATCTGCGAGACCCCGATGCGCTTGGCGATCTGGGTCTGCGTCAGGTTCCCGAAGAACCGCAACAGCAGGATCTGCCGGTCGCGCTCGGGAAGCTGGGCGAGCAGCGGCTGCAGGGTCTCGCGGTACTCCACGATCTCCAGCTCGGGTTCCTCCTGCCCGATGGAGTCGCCGAGCGAGACGGTCTCGTCGTCGAGCAGCATCTCGTCCAGCGACGCGCTCCGGTAGGCGTTGCTGGCGGCCAGGCCCTCGAAGACCTGCTCCAACGGGACGTCGAGCCGTTCGGCGAGCTCGCGGGGTGTGGGGGCCCGGCCCAGGGTCTGCGAGAGCTCACTGGTGGCCGAACTGATGGCCAGGTGCATCTCCTGGAGCCTGCGGGGCACCCGGACCGACCACCCGGTGTCGCGGAAGTGGCGGCGGACCTCGCCCATGATGGTCGGGACCGCGAAGGAGAGGAAGTCGGCCCCGTGGGTGGGGTCGAAGCGGTCCACCGCCTTGATCAGACCCAGCGTCGCGACCTGGACGAGGTCCTCCTGGGACTCCCCGCGGTTGCCGAACCTCCTGGCGATGTGCTTCGCGACGGGGAGGTGCCTGGTCACCAGCGTCTCGCGCAGCTTCGCGTGCTCCGGATCGTCCGGGCTGAGCTCCGCGAGCTCGTGGAACAGCGGGGTCAGGTGCTCGTAACGCTCGCCGTTACCGTCGGAGCCCGGGTGCTGGTCGTGGGCCTCGGTCACTCGGCTACCGCCGTTCCTCGCTGTTTCACCAGCTCAACCAGTACCACACTGAGACCGTCGTCGCGCGTCTCGACGGTGCTGTCGATCGAACTGGTCAGCGTCGTCAGCACCCGCCACCCGAAGGTGTCGGTACGCGGTCCCGTGGAGCTGGCGGTCACCACCGAGGCGACGAACCGCAGCGCGGATTCCGCCACGTCGTACCGGCACACCAGCGTGGCGTCCGGCACGGCGAGGCGGATCAGCGTCGAGCAGACCTCGTCCACCGCCAGCCGGAGGTCCTCGATCGAGTCGAGGTCGAAGTCCTCCCGCATCGCGATGTCACCCGCGATCCCGCGCAGCACCGGCAGCTGGTGCGGCAGCGCGGCCACCCGCACCTCCACCGAGTGGGGGGCGAGGGCCGCGCTTCCGTTCTGTTGTGTTGGCGACTGGCTCACGTACCTACCTCATCGTCGCGTTCGGGTTGTGACCGGTGGGCGTCCCGCCTCGGGCCCGTGGCCCGACCGCCGTCCGTGCCGCCGGCGGACCCGCTGATCATCGTGTCACCGCGGGCCACAGGTGTCACCCGAGGCCCCGTGCTCAACCCTGCTGCGGCCCGCGAGGCACGTCGCCACGCCACCCACCGGTCTCCCTGCCACGCTGCTCGATGAAGTCCTTGAAGCGGTTGAGGTCACCCCGCACCCGGGACCCCACGATCCCCAGCGCCGAGCCCGCCTTCTCGGCCAGTCCTTCGGGCTGGTAGTCCATCTGGAGCGTGACCCTCGTGGTCTGGTCGTCGATCCGGTGGAACGTCACCACCCCGGACTGGTTCGGGCCGTCGGTCACCCGCCACGCGACCCTTTCGTCGGGGTGCTGTTCGGTGATCTCGGCGTCGAACTCCCGTCGGGCGCCGGCGATGGACGTCTCCCAGTGCGTCAGGGTGTCGTCGACCTGAACGACCCGCTCGACGCCCTCCATGAACTGCGGAAAGCTCTCGAACTGGGTCCACTGGTTGTACGCGGCCTGCACTGGAACCTCGACGTCGACCGTCTCGGTGTAGGACGTCATGGCACATCACTCCTCAACGAACCGGGTTGCTCACTCCCGCCGGTTACCCACTTCCGCCGGCGCCACACCTGTGGGTGGGCACATGCCGCGGCGAACCGTCGTGGCCACTCGGACGGGCTCCCGCACCGGAGGGGGTCCCGGGGCCGTCGTCGCGGGGCGAGCCCGAACGCCGCGCCGGAGCGCCGGACGCCCGGTGCCGTCCTCACTCCTCGCGGACCCGCATCGGGTCGGTGAGCCGTTCGCCTGACCCGGAGTAGAGGACGCAGTACACCCGGGAGGACCCGGAGGGCGTGAGGTCCTCGTCGGCGACCGACCGCACCTTCTCCTCCCAGGACTCCCGGGTGGGAACGAGCGCGCGGAACCGGATGTCCTCCCGCTCCCCGAGAGCCACCAGGTCGGAGTCGAAGTGCAGCCCGCAGGCCCCGACGGCCATGCGGACGAGGGTGTCCTCACCCGGGTAGGCGGGGAAGGCGGGCTCCCGCTCGTAGGAGGAGAAGAGGTTCCAGCTGGTGAAGACCTCGACGTCGTGCGGGGTGTCGCACTCCACGGCCTCGCCGTACTGCTGACCGGGCCGCAACTCGCCCGTCGAACAGGAGGACCCCTCGTCCTCGGTCAGGCCGAAGACCGGGATCTCGCCGTCGCGGCCGTAGCTCATCGGAGCGTCCATCGCCGGGTGCGGGGGCGGCTGCTCCCGATCGGTCAGCAGCCAGCGGTCGGTCAGCAGTCCGGCGCCGAACACCGCCGCGGCGGCCAGGAGCGTGATGCCCGTCCGCTTCCACGACCAGCCGCGGGCCGCCGGGGCGAGCGGACCGGAGTGCTGTCCGAACGGGTGGGTGGCCGGCCCCGGGTGACCGGCCGGGAGGAGCGGCGCGGACACCGGCCCGCCCTGCGGACCGGTCCCGCCGGCGGCCGCGTCGAGCAACCCGCCCACCTGGTGGGGGCTCAGCCGTCCCTCCGGGTTCCCGACGAGCAGCCCGGAGATCGCCGAGGCCAGTGGACCCTGGCACCGGGTGAGGTAGGGCACCTCCGTCATGATCGCGTGCAGGGTGGCCGCCGTCGTGGGGCGTTCGAACGGCGCACGTCCCTCGACGGCGAAGAAGAGCGTGGCGCCCAGCGCCCACAGGTCGGAACCGGGGGTGGCGGCGCTGTCCCTGATGCGCTCCGGCGCCATGTAGGCCATCGAGCCGATCAGGGTCCCGCTCGTCGTCAGCCTGGGGTCCTCCGCCGCCTGGGCGATGCCGAAGTCGGTCAGCTTCACCCGGCCGTCCGGCAACAGCATGATGTTGCTGGGTTTGACGTCGCGGTGCACCACCCCGGCCTGGTGCGCGGTGTTCAGCGCGGCCAGCAGCTGCCTGCCCATCGACACGACCTGGTGGGGCGGGAGCGGGCCCTGGCCCTGCACGACCTGGGACAGCGTCGGGGCCGCGATCAACTCCATCACGATCAGGGTCATGCCCTCGTCGGAGACCACGTCGTAGACGGTGACCACGGCCGGATCGTTCAACCGCCCAGCGGTGCGGGCCTCCCGCAGCACCCGCTCCTCGAACACGCCGCGTTCCTCCGGCGGGATGCCGTCGGGCAGCCGGAGTTCCTTGATCGCCACCTGCCGGCCGATCACCCGGTCCTCGGCGCGCCAGACGATCCCCATCCCGCCCCGGCCCAGTTCGTCCCGCAACTGGTACCGACCCGCCACGATCCGGTTCCGGACTGCGTCCTCCTGGTGGGTCACCGACTACCTCCGGCCGTTGGCGCACCGGTGGGGGCACCGAACGACGTCGTCTCGTGAGTGGATCGATCCGCGCCCCGGGAAATCGCCGGACGGCGCGCGAACATGCTACTGAGAGTCGGAAACGAGCCGATCGGTTCCCGGAACAGGGGGCCGATAACGGGTTACGCCAGCGGTGTGGAGCGCTCGCGGTGACTGATCCCGGGGGCTCGGCGGCACCGGTCAACCATGGAGGTGGGGAACAGGGCGCACCCGCCCGAGAGCGTTGGCACAGCGGAGGAACACGGTTGGCGAAAACGGCGCCGACCCGCGACGAACGCCGATCAGCCGGAATGCGCGGCGGTGGCGGTTCCCGGTCCGCCGGTCCGCGCCCGCGGTTGACGACGGAATCCGTCCTGCCGGGAATTCGCGTCGGGGGCAGCACTCCGCTGACCGGATGCGGTGCCACCCGGGAACGGGTCGACCCCGGGGAGGGGCCGACCCGTTCCTCGCGCGGAGCGGCGCGAACTACGCCTTGACGTCCTTGTCGCCGTCGGCGGACCTGGCCGAGGCGGGGGCGGACGAGCCGTCCTCGTCGGAGCGGTCCGGCTCCTCGATGTAGCCGTCCTCGATCAGCGTCTGCGAGATGTGCTCGGTGAGCTCCTCGCGCTGCCGCTTGCGCCGGGCCCGCAGCCAGGACTCGCGTTCCTCGTGGAACTGGCGCCAGGTCGCCACGCACATCCCGATCATGATGATGCTGAAGGGGAACGCGATGACGATCGCCGTGGTCTGCAACGCGGCGAGCCCGCTGTCTCCGCCCACCACCAGCAGCGCGATGGCGACCAGGCCCTCCACCACCGACCAGAACACCCGGCTCCAGGTCGGCGGCTCCGGGTTGCCACCCGAGGTCAGCATGTCGACCACGAGGGAGCCGGAGTCGGAGGAAGTCACGAAGAACAGCACGATCAGCACGATCGCGAAGACGGACACGATCATGCCGCCGGGCAGGTCACCGAGAACCCCGAACAGCGCGCCCTCGGTGTTCACGGCCCCGTCGACGACCAGGCCCCCCTCACCGAACAGTTCGCGGTAGAGGCCGGTGCCGCCGAAGATGGTGAACCACAGGAAGGTGATGACCGTGGGCACCAGCAGGACGCCGGCGACGAACTCGCGGACGGTGCGGCCCCGGGAGATGCGGGCGATGAAGATGCCGACGAAGGGTGCCCAGGAGATCCACCAGCCCCAGTAGAAGGTGGCCCAGGCCGCCTGCCAGGCCGCGCCCTCCTCACCCTGCATGGCGCTGACGTCGAAGCTCAGCTGCAACAGGTTCTGCAGGTACAGGCCGATGGACTGGACGAACTCCCGCAGCAGGAACAGCGTCGGGCCGGCGATCAGCACGAACAGCATGAGGATGGCGGCCATGCTCATGTTGATGTTCGACAGCCACTTGACGCCCTTCTTGACACCGCTGACCACCGAGAAGATGGCCATCGCGGTGATCCCGCCGATCAGCAGGATCAGCGCTGGCGTGCTGTCCGCCACCCCGTCGATGCCGACGAAGTCCAGTCCGGCGGCGACCTGGAGCACACCGAAGCCGAGCGAGGTCGCGACGCCGAACAGGGTGCCGACCACGGCGACGACGTCGATCACGTCGCCCCAGCGCCCCTTGACCCTGTCGCCAAGCAGCGGCTCCAGCGCCCAGCGGATCGACACCGGGCGGCCCTTGCGGTGCACCGCGTAGGCGATGGCCAGACCCACCACGACGTAGATCGCCCAGGGGTGCAGACCCCAGTGCAGGAACGTCTGCACCAGCGACTGCTGGCCGACCTGCTCGGGCGTGCCCTCCACACCGGGTTTGGGCGACGCGAAGTGGTTCAGCGGTTCGGCGACGCCCCAGAACACCAGCCCGATGCCCATGCCGGCCGCGAAGAGCATCGCGAGCCAGGAGGCGAGGCTGAACTCGGGCTCCTCGTCGTCCTTGCCCAGCTTGATGTCCCCGAAGTGGCCGATACCGACCCAGAGGGAGAAGACCACGAAGCCGGAGACGAGCGCGACGTAGTACCAGCCGAAGCCGTCCACGATGCTGCCCTGGACCGTGCCGATGATCTCCTCCGCCTGGGACGGGAAGATCATCGTCAGGGCCACGAAGGCCAGGATGATGGCGGCCGAGGGGTAGAAGACGCGCGGGGCGATGTGCCCCTTGCCTGTCTTCCCGCCGGGCTCGATCTTCTGGTCCGTTGGTGGCGAATCTGCTGAGGTGGCCACGAGTGGGCGCCTCCCAATGGTTGGCTGCTCAGTGTCCAGGGCCTTCCCGAACACGCGGAGAAACAACATAGTGCAGTCGTCGAGTGCCGCACGAGGTCACATCGTCGTGAAGTGATCCGAATGCTATCTACGCGTGGTAGCCGGAAAAACACCCACGGCATTACCGCTTCGTTATGCCCCTATCCGCAAAGCGTTATCCGTTGGGCGAATCCTCGGCGCGTACGAGACCGCACAACCCGAGCCGCCCGCCCACTGTTCCCGGATGCGGCCCGAATCACGCGAAATTCCACACCCGGGGTATTCGTTCCGGCGCGCAGCGTGACAATTCTGGTTGTCCGGGTCACAATGCGAGGTGGCTCGCTCACCCGTTTTCCGCGCCGGGCGGTCCCACCCGTGCGCCGGGCGGATCAGCTCGTGCGCCGGCCGGGTGACCCGTCGGGTACCTTCGCGCTGTGTCCATGCTGCCCGCCGAACCCACTCCGCCGCCGACCGGGTCCGACCTCGCGGCCCGCGTCGAGCGGAGCCTGCGCGAGTACCCCGACTTCCCCCAGCCGGGCGTCCTGTTCCGGGACCTCGGCGGCCTCTACGCGGACCCGGTCCTCTTCCGGGACGTCGTCGACGACTTCGAGGCGACCTTCGGCGGGGATGTCGACCTCGTCCTCGGGCTGGAGGCACGGGGCTTCGTCCTCGGAGCCGCGCTGGCCAGTCGGATGGGGATCCCCCTCGTGCTGGCCCGCAAGCCCGGCAGGCTGCCCGGCGAGGTGCACCGCGCCGGGTACTCGCTCGAGTACGGCGAGAACGTGCTGGAGATCCAGCGGGACGGGGCTGTGGCTGGCCGCCGGGTGCTGATCGTCGACGACGTCCTCGCCACCGGGGGCACCCTCGCCGCGGCGGCCCGGCTCGTCACCGAGGCCGGCGCGACGGTCGGGGGCATGGGCGTGATCGTGGGTCTCGACGGGCTCGGCGGTGAACAGGTGCTCCGCGAGCACCGCCTGCGGCTGCTGTGCACGGTGCCCGCGAGCGCCTGACCCGGTCCACGGGCACACCGAGGACCGCCGCCACGACCACGTCAGGCGGTCATGACCGCCTCCAGCCGGCGCAGGCTCGCCCTGATCGCCCGCAGGTTCCGCTGCGGGATGCCAGCGAACTCCAGCACCTTGGGGGCGCGGGACGTGGACCAGTCGAACGTTTCGGTCACGTCCGTCGTGCCGTCCCCGTTGTCCCGCAGTTCCCACCGCCACCGGTGCCCCCCGGCGTGCCGCCAGGCGATCAGCTCGTTCTCCCGGAACTCCACCACGGTGTTGGTGATGCGGTAGGGGATCCCCAGGCGCATCGACATCCCGAAGGTGCTGCCCAGGGAGAGCCGCTCCGGTCCGCCGGAGCGGGCCGAGAGCACGGTGCCGGAGCCGTCCACCAGGGCATGCCTGCCCGGGTCGGCGAGCAGGTTGAAGATCCGGTCCGGCTTCGCCGAGATCGTCCTGGTCAGCGAGATCCGTTGTTCCGCCACAGGTCCTCCCCTGTCGGTCTGCTCGTTCGCGGGCGCGCGCCGGCGCCGGGACGAGGTGGCCCTGGCCGGGCCGCTCATGCCGGCCGGTCTCGGAGCACGCAGGTCAGGCGTGCGGTGCAGCTGCGCCGGCCGGCCTCGTCCCGGACGATGATCTCGTACGTGGCGGTCGTCCGGCCCCGGTGCACCGGAGTGGCCACCCCGGTCACGAGCCCCTCGGTCACGGCCCGGTGGTGGGTGCAGGACAGTTCGAGCCCCACCGCCAGCCGGGTCGGACCGGCGTACAGGGACGCGGCGATGGAGCCGAGGGTTTCCGCGAGCACCGCGTTGGCTCCGCCGTGCAGCAGGCCGAACGGCTGCCGGTTGCCGGCCACCGGCATGGTGGCCTCCACCGACTCCTCCTCCCATCGGGTGATGTGGATGCCCATCCGGTCGATCAGCTGCTCGTCGGGGAACGCCAGTGGAGGCAGGCCGGCGGCGGCTCCGCCCCGGGCCAACGACGAACTCTCCTGGTTCGGACGGGACTGCGTACTGCGCTCCACCGGGGCCTCCTGGGCGAGACGTCGCACAAAGGTGTCGTCCAGGCACCCTAGACTCGGCGGCCGTGCCTGTGACTGACGGTGCCAGCCAGCACCCGAACCAACTGCTCCTGCTCGACGGCCACTCCCTGGCCTACCGCGCGTTCTACGCCCTGCCCGCGGAGAACTTCCGGACGGGTGCCGGGCAGACCACCAACGCGGTCTACGGCTTCACCTCGATGTTGATCAACCTGCTGCGGGACGAGCAGCCGACCCACCTCGCGGTGGCCTTCGACGTCTCCAGGAAGACCTTCCGGACCGAGAGCTTCCCCGAGTACAAGGCGAACCGGTCCGCCACGCCCGACGACTTCAAGGGCCAGGTCGACCTGATCAAGCAGATGCTCGAGGCCCTGGGCATCGTCACCCTCGCCGTCGAGGGGTACGAGGCGGACGACATCATCGCCACCCTGACCACCCGGGCGACGGCCGAGGGCGTCCGGGTGCTGATCTGCACGGGCGACCGCGACGCGTTGCAGCTGGTCACCGACGAGGTCACCGTGCTCTACCCCAAGCGGGGGGTGTCGGAACTGACCCGCTTCACCCCGGAAGCGGTGGAGGAGAAGTACGGTCTGCGGCCCGCGCAGTACCCGGACTTCGCCGCCCTGCGCGGTGATCCCTCCGACAACCTCCCCGGGATCCCCGGGGTGGGGGAGAAGACGGCGACGAAGTGGATCCGGGAGTTCGGTTCCCTCGCCGCCCTGGTCGACCGGGTCGACGAGGTGAAGGGCAAGGCGGGCGACAACCTCCGGGAGCGGGTGGCCACGGTGCTGCTCAACCGGCAGCTCACCGAGCTCGCCAGGGACGTCGACCTCGGTGTCGAGCCCGACGACCTCGCCATGCGTCCCTGGGACAGGGACGCCGTGCACCGGCTCTTCGACGACCTCGAGTTCCGCGTTCTCCGCGACCGGTTGTTCAACACCCTCTCCAGCGCCGAGCCGGAGGCCGATGAGGGGTTCGAGGTCCGGGGCGGCCGCCTCCAGCCGGGTGCGGTCCGCGAGTGGCTGGCGGAGCACACCTCCCCGGGGAGCCGGGTGGGCCTCGCCGTGCGCGGTTCCTGGGCGAGGGGCACCGGCGACGTGGAGGGCCTCGCCGTGGCCACCGGCAGCGGTGAGGGCGCCTACCTGGTCGCCGAGGACCTCACCGAGGACGACGAACGGGCGCTGGCGGACTGGCTCGCGGACGCGTCACGCCCCAAGGCGATGCACGACGCGAAGGGAGCCCTGCACGCCCTGCGGGGGCGTGGTTGGACCCTCGGCGGTCTGACCAGCGACACGGCCCTCGCCGCCTACCTGGTGCGTCCCGGGCAGCGGTCCTTCGAGCTCAGCGATCTCGTCCTCCGGCACCTCGGCCGCGAACTCCGCAGGGAGGAGCCCGAGACGGGAGCCCAGCTCTCCCTCCTCGGGGGCCCGGACGAGGAGGAGGCCGTGGCGCGGGACACCATCGTCCGCGCCAGGGCCACCGGTGACCTCGCCGACGCCCTCGACGCCGTGCTGCGGTGGGGAGCACCGGCGGAGGGGACCGGCCCGGTGGCCGGCGGCCCCGTCCGGGACGGGGTGAGCCTGCTCGGTGAGCTCGAACTCCCGCTGCTCGGCGTGCTCGCCGAGCTGGAGGCCGCCGGCATCGCCGTCGACGCCGACCGGCTCGCCGGCCTCGAAGCCG
>NZ_AGVX02000278.1 GCF_000239155.1 Actinoalloteichus spitiensis RMV-1378 | reverse complement strand
GCCCCCGGCGGGCGGACAGCCCGCCGCCATCACCGGCCTGCCCGGGCTGTCCGGCGTGCTCGGCGGACAGCCCGACGTCGCCGGCCGCCTCCACCGGGACGTGCCCGGCCAGGTCGCCCGCTTCACCTCGGAGCCGCTGCCCGAAGCCGTCACCATCACCGGAACCCCTCGGGTCCGCGTCCAGGTCAGCCAGGCACCGGGCACCGCAACCTCCGGCACCGCCGTGCTCTTCGCCAAGCTCTACGAGGTCAGCCCCAACGGCACCCGCACCCTGCCGGGCCAGGGCGTCTCCCCGGTCCGCGTCACCGGCCTGCCGGCCGACGGCACCCCGACCGAGGTGGACATCGCGCTGCCCGGCATCGCCTACACGGTCGACAGCGGCCAACGGCTGGAGGTCGCGATCTCCACCACCGACCAGGCCTACACCAGCGTCACCGAGCCGGCCACCCACGTGGTCGGCATCGCGGAGAACACCGACCTCGCCCTGCCCACGACCCGGGGCGAACACGCCACCTCCCCGGTCCCCTGGGGCGCGCTCGCCGGCGCTGGCGGGGTGGTCGGCCTCGGCGTGGTCCTCGCACTGGTCTCGGCGTGGCGCCGGCGGCACTCCACGGACCTGGTCCCCGACCTGGAGGACGCGCCGATCGTCATCTCAGGCCTGAGCAAGCGCTACGCCAGCGGGTTCACCGCCGTGGACGGCGTCTCGTTCCGGGTCGAACGGGGACAGGTCCTCGGGCTGCTCGGCCCCAACGGAGCGGGCAAGACCACGACGTTGCGGATGCTGATGGGCCTCATCCGCCCCACGGCCGGCCAGGTGCGGGTGTTCGGGCACCTGGTGCGGCCCGGCGCGCCGGTGCTGTCGCGGATCGGGGCGTTCGTGGAGGGTTCCGGCTTCCTCCCCCACCTCTCCGGGATGGAGAACCTGCGCCTGTACTGGGCGGCCACCGGGCGGGGTCGGGAGAGCGCCCACTTCGAGGAGGCCCTGGAGATCGCCGGGCTGGGCGTCGCGGTGCACCGGAAGGTGTCCACCTACAGCCAGGGCATGCGGCAGCGGTTGGCGATCGCGCAGGCCATGCTCGGACTCCCGGACCTGCTCGTCCTCGACGAACCGGCCAACGGGCTCGACCCGCCCCAGATCCACCAGATGCGGGAGGTGCTGCGCCGCTACGCCTCGGGGGGACGGACCGTCGTCGTCTCCAGCCACCTGCTGGCCGAGGTGGAGCAGACCTGCACCCACCTGGTGGTGATGCACCGGGGCCGGGTGATGGCCACCGGTGAGGTCCGGGACATCGTCGCGGGCGGGCACGGGTACACCTTCCACGTCGACCAGCCGGAACGGGCGGCCCAGGTGCTCAGCGCGATGGACGGCGTGTCCGAGGTCGAGACCCACGACAACAGCGTGCAGGCACTGCTGGGGCCGGTGCGCCCGGGCGCGGCGGTCACCGAGCTGGTGCGGGCCGGTATCGCCGTCGAACAGGCCGGGCCCACCGGCCGGCTGGAGGACGCGTTCCTCCAGATGGTCGGAGAGGAGTCCGCGCCGTGACCGAACCACCCCGGAACACCTCCTCGAGCGAGCCACCGGGCCACCGGAGCGTCCCGTCGGCCGAGGCGGCCGCCGTGCTGGAGGAACGGAACCGGCACCCGGACCCGGTCGGCCGGGTGTCCCCCGACGGATCGATCGCCGGGTACCGCGCCAACCACACCCTCCCGGTCAGGGTCGAACTGCGACGCCAGCTGCTGCGACGCCGGACCCAACTCACCCTCGGCCTGCTCGTCGCACTGCCGGTGATCCTGCTGCTGGCGTTCCGCATCGGCCAGGACGACGTCAGCGGCGGGGGGCTCGTGGAGCTCGCCACCCGCAGCGGGGTGAACTTCGCGCTGTTCTCGATCTTCGTGTCGGTCAGCTTCCTCTTCGTCATCGTCGTCGCCCTGTTCTTCGGGGACACGGTGGCCAGCGAGGCGTCGTGGTCGAGCCTGAAGTACCTGCTGGCCGCCCCCATCCCCCGGCACCGCCTGCTCCGGCAGAAGGCCATCGTCTCAGCGCTGCTGACCGTGTTCGCGCTCCTGCTCCTCCCGGCGGTGTCCCTGCTGGTCGGGGTCCTCGCCTACGGCAACGGCCCCCTGATCAGCCCCACCGGCGAATCGGTGTCGATGGGCCGGGGCGTCGTCGTGCTGCTGATGATCGTCGGCTACCTCGTGCTCTTCTACACCTGGGTGGCCGGCCTCGCCCTGCTGCTCACCGTCGCCACGAACACCCCGTTGGGGGCGGTGGGCGGGGCGCTGATGGCCAGCATCCTGTCCCAGATCCTCAACCAGATCACCGCGTTGGGGGATCTGCGCCAGTTCCTCCCCACCTACTACAGCTACGACTGGTTCGACCTGCTGAGCACGGACATCAGCTGGGACCAGATGGCCAGGGGCGTCCTGACCTCGCTCGTCTACGGCACCGTGTTCGTCCTGCTGGCCATCCAGGTGTTCGACCGCAAGGACATCACGAGCTGAGGCTGACCAGCCGACGCCGGGGGCGGCACCGGGCGCGGCCCGCCCCGGGCCTCGGCGAACCGGCCTGCGTCGTCGGCCCGGCCCACCCGGGCCGCCCCGCCTTCGGGCGCCGGGGGTGACATCCTGAGCACCACCGGTCATCGGGCGAGGACGGGAGCGTGCGCGTGCGGCAGGAGATCACCACGACCACAGGTCGGGTGCGGGGTCGCGAAGCCGCCCCGGGAGTACGGGCCTACCTCGGCATCCCCTACGCGGACCCGCCGTTCGGACCGCTCCGGTTCCGCCCGCCCCGGCCTCGGCGGCCCTGGTCGGGCGTTCGGGACTGCCTGCGCCTCGGACCGGTCGCGCCGCAGTCCGCGCGGCTGGCCGGGCTGCCGCTCTGGACGTCCTCCGACGAGGACATCCTCACGCTCAACGTGTGGGCACCCGCCTCCGGCGGTCCCTGGCCGGTGCTCACCTGGTTCCACGGCGGGGCCTACACCTTCGGTTCCAGCGCCCAGCCCGGCTTCGACGGCGCGCGGCTCGCCGCCGCCGGGGCGGTCGTGGTCACCGTGAACTACCGGCTCGGCTTCGAGGGGTTCGGCCACCTGCCCGGGGTGCCGGACAACCGGGGCCTGCTGGACCAGCTCGCGGCGCTGGACTGGGTGGCCGCCAACATCGCCGAGTTCGGTGGCGACCCGACGCGGATGACCGCCGCCGGCCAGTCGGCCGGCGCGGGGTCGGTGCTGGCGCTGGCGACCGCACGCCGGCCCGCGCCGTTCCACCGGGCCGTCCTGCACAGCCCGCCGCAGGGCTTCCGTTCCCGTGCCGAGGCGGCCACCGCGACCGACCGGATCGCCGCCGCCGCGAACGTGGTGCCCGCCGACCTCCGCACCGCTCCGCCCGAGGCACTGGTCAGGGCGGCCGACCTCGTCACGCGTGACTGCGTGGCGGGCCGCTGGCCAGGGCGGTGGCGGCACGACCCGGTGCTGTACGGGCCGGTGGTCGACGGCGAGCTGCTCCGTGCGGACCCGCTGCTGTCAGTGGCCGAGGGGGCGGCCGCCAGGACACCCCTGTTGGTCACCCACACCACCGAGGAGTACTGGTTGTTCCACGCGGTGGGCGGGCTGAACCCGGTGCGCACCGAACGCGCGCTCGCGCGGTTCGCCGACGACCTCGGGTTACCGGCGGCCCTGCCCGCCGGCTACCGGCGGCTGCTCCCCGACGCGACCGTCGAGGAGCTCTGGTTGACGATCTTCGGGGACCTCCGGTACCGCGAGTACGCGGCGAGGCTGGTGGAGAACCAGGCCGCCGCCGGCGGTGCCGCCTGGCTGGCGGTGTTCGACCGCCGCCGGGACGCCCGGGGCCAGCGGGTGCGGGCCTGGCACCACGCCGACGTGCCCTTCCTCTTCGGCACCCTCGACGCCCCCGGCACGGACTTCCTGGTCGGCGCGGTGGGAGCGGCCGAACACCGGCTGGCGCGGCACGTCGGCGGCTCGGTCCTCCGCTTCGCCGCGCACGGTGACCCGGGCTGGGCTCGGGTCACCGGTGGCGCCGACCCCGTGGAGGTCTGGGGTGGCGACGCCGGGGCATCCCAGGCTCCTGACCCGGCACGCCGCGCGCTGTGGGAGGGCGTCCCCCTGGGGCCGGCCCCACCTGACCTCACCGGGCCCGCGCGGTCGCCGGACGGCTGACCCGCTCGCGCCGGGTGGCACCGGTGGTCGGCGCCGGCGCGGTGGCCACCGGTCGGCGCGCGTCGACAACGCCGGCGGTGTCCCCACCCGCGACGGGCGGGGCCGCGCCCCTCGTGTGGGAAGTGGGGCGGCGTCGCCGCCTCCCGGCCACGCTGGTCCCCACGACGACCGCCCGGGAACGCCCCCGCCGGGAGCGACGGGGGCGACCGCCGCCGACGTGCCGACCGCTGCTCGACACCTCACGTCGCCCGTGCTCCCCCACCCCGACCGACGCCCCCCGGTCGGACGGTGGCGGGGGCGGGGAGCACGAGCGGCGGGTCAGCTCACTGGAGGCCGGCCGCGTCCATGCCCCGGAGCTCCTTCTTGAGGTCGGCGATCTCGTCGCGCAACCGAGCCGCCACCTCGAACTGGAGGTCACGGGCGGCCTGCATCATCTGGTCGGTCAGCTGGGCGACGAGGTCGGCGAGCTCCGCCCTCGGCATCGACCGCACGTCGCGGTCCTCCAGCACCCCGGCGCTGGCCGAACCGGCGCCGCCGGCGGGCTTCTTGCCCCGGGACGCGTTGCGGCCCGAGCCCCCGACCGGCACGACCTCCTCGGAGTCCTCGGCCTCCGTGTAGACGCGGTCGAGGATGTCGGCGATCTTCTTCCGCAACGGCTGCGGGTCGATGCCGTGCTCCTCGTTGTAGGCGATCTGCTTCGCCCGTCGCCGGTTCGTCTCGTCGATGGCGCGCCGCATCGACTCGGTAACCGTGTCCGCGTACATGTGCACCTGCCCGGACACGTTCCGGGCGGCACGGCCGATGGTCTGGATCAGGCTCGTACCCGAACGCAGGAAGCCTTCCTTGTCCGCGTCCAGGATGGCGACCAGGGACACCTCGGGCAGGTCCAGGCCCTCCCGGAGCAGGTTGATGCCCACCAGCACGTCGAACTCGCCGATCCGGAGCTGCCGCAACAGCTCGACCCGGCGCAGCGTGTCCACCTCCGAGTGCAGGTACCGGACCCGGATGCCCAGCTCCAGCAGGTAGTCGGTGAGGTCCTCCGCCATCTTCTTCGTCAGCGTCGTCACCAGCACCCGCTCGTCGGCCTCCGTGCGCAACCGGATCTCGTGCACCAGGTCGTCGATCTGGCCCTCGGTGGGCTTGACGTGCACCTCGGGATCGACCAGGCCCGTCGGGCGGATGACCTGCTCGACGAACTCGCCGCCGGTCTGCCCCAACTCGAACGGCCCCGGAGTCGCCGAGAGGTAGACGGTCTGCCCGATCCGGTCGGCGAACTCCTCCCAGTTCAGCGGCCGGTTGTCCAGCGCGCTGGGCAGGCGGAACCCGTGCTCGACCAGGGTGCGCTTCCGCGAGGCGTCTCCCTCGAACATCCCCCCGATCTGGGGGACGGTGACATGGGACTCGTCGATGATGAGCAGGAAGTCGTCGGGGAAGTAGTCGATCAGGGTGGCCGGGGCGGAGCCGGCAGGCCTGTCGTCGATGAACCGGGAGTAGTTCTCGATGCCGGAGCAGACCCCGACCTGCCGCATCATCTCGATGTCGTAGGTGGTGCGCATCCGGAGGCGCTGGGCCTCCAGCAGCTTCCCGCGCCGTTCCATCGACTCCAGCTGGGTGGCCAGCTCGGCCTCGATCTCACCGATCGCCCGTTCCATGCGGTCCGGCCCGGCCACGTAGTGGGTCGCGGGGAAGATGCGGAGTTCGTCGACCTCGCGGACCACCTCTCCGGTGAGCGGGTGCAGGTAGTGGAGCCGGTCGATCTCGTCGCCGAAGAACTCGATGCGGATGGCGAGCTCCTCGTAGGCGGGGATCACCTCCACGGTGTCCCCGCGCACCCGGAAGGTGCCTCGGTTGAAGGCCAGGTCGTTGCGCGTGTACTGCACGTCCACCAGCGCGCGCAGCAGGACGTCCCGGTCGACCTCCTCGTTGAGCCGCAACGGGATCGACCGGTCGAGGTAGGACTGCGGGGTGCCGAGACCGTAGATGCACGACACCGAGGCCACCACGACGACATCCCGCCGGGTGAGCAGGCTCATCGTCGCCGAGTGGCGGAGCCGTTCGACGTCGTCGTTGATCGAGGAGTCCTTCTCGATGTAGGTGTCGGTCTGCGGGACGTAGGCCTCGGGCTGGTAGTAGTCGTAGTAGCTGACGAAGTACTCGACGGCGTTCTCCGGGAAGAACCCGCGCAGCTCGTTCGCCAGCTGAGCCGCCAGGGTCTTGTTGGGCGCGAGCAGCAGGGTCGGGCGCTGGACCTTCTCGATCAGCCAGGCCGCCGTGGCGGACTTGCCGGTTCCCGTGGCGCCCAGCAGGACCACGTCCTTCTCGCCCGCCCGGATGCGCCGTTCCAACTCGGCGATGGCCTGCGGCTGGTCACCCGCGGGCTCGTAGTCGCTCACGACGCGGAAGCGCCCGTCCGCGCGAGGGATGTCGCTGACCGGACGGAACGCGGAGGAGGCGGTAATCGGTGCGTGTCCCACGTCCACGAGGGTAGGCCGGAACACCGACGGGGGTGGCCCGCCGGGGGCTGGGCCGGGCGCGGCCTCCGCCACCAGGTGGGCCAACTCACCCCGTCGGCGGGTCCGGACGCGGTGGCCGCCGCCACGAGGAGGGTGGGTCTCCCCACCCCGGCCTCAGTCGGAGCAGCAGGAGCAGCTCCCGCAGCAGGAGCAGCCGTTGCCGCAGCAGGAGCAGGCCTCGCAGCAGGGACCGCAGCTCTCGCACAGACCGGTCCGGGGCTGGCCGCTCCACGGGCCCGGGAACGAGTCACGGCAGCAGACCTGGCAGGTGCAGGTCATCCACAGCGCCAACCCGCATCCGGCGAGCACACCCCGGGGCACGGGAGGATTCCGCACCGGGGGGCAGCCGCACCGGCTCCCACCCCCACCACCCGACCGCTCCCCCGGCCCGCCGGGGCCACCGGTGTCGGGCGGATCGGTGGGCCCCGGTCCCTGCCCCGGGTACTCCTGGTACGGCCGGTCATGACCGTGGTCGGGAGGAAGGTGCCGGAGCCCCGGCAGGGTGGTGCGTCCCTGGTGGCCGTGGCCCTGCCCCTCGCGTCCCGCCGGGGGCCCGTCGACGTGCCCCCGGAAGGCGTGGCGCACCGAGCGGGGCAGCTGGTGGGCGAGCAGTGCGTGCGCGAGGCGGGAGTCGGTGAGGGTCACCCGGCGCAGCGCGGCGAGCAGGTCGTCGAGCGCCTCCGCGCAGAGCTCACGGGCCCGGTCCAGGCTCGTCGCGGTGGCGGTCAGCGGGTTCCACGCCCCGCTGGCGGTGTCCGACGGCAGGTCCTGGACCGCGTCCAGGAGGTGCCCCAGCCGGCCGAACATCCGGCCCGCCTCGCGCAGCGGGTCGGCGTTCCCCGGCATCCCGGCCAGCACCGCGGTGTGGGCGAAGGCCTGGGCGGTCGCCGTTTCGGTCGGTGCCGTCACCACGCGGACGTCGGAGCCCGGTCGAGCGTCCCGTTCCACCTCGTCCTGGTGCGCGACGACCGCCAGCAGGGAGTCGGTGTCCAGCCGCAGGCCCCGGCCGGCGGCGGAGACCTGACGTGCCCAGCGGTCGGCCACCCGACCGGCGACCGAGCGCACCGGCCGGCGCGCGTAGTGGCCGTCGCCGTCGAGCACGTGGTCCCGGATTCGGGCGGAGGCCAGCGCGAGGGACACCGTGGCCGCCAGTCTGGCCCCCGCGCCCACCGCCACCGAGGCACCCCGGAAGCCGCGCAACGCGCAGGGCCCGGCGGCCCGTTGGGCCGCGCGCGTCCCCTCCGGTGGCAGCTGGGCGGTGAACAGGACCGACAGCAGCAGCCCGTCGTAGCTCGTCGCGACCCTCGCCAGGTGCCCGTGCGCGTCACGGAGCGCGAGGCACAGACCGCACAGGTGCCCCATCCAGGCGGTGCGCAGCGCCGGGGGCAGGGTGTGCTGGCAGGGCCGAAGAATCCCGAACACGTGTCCCTCCACGACCGTCGCGGGTCCCTCCCGCGCCGGGGAGCACAGTCCAGCGCATTTTCACCCATGCGGGGGACGCTGTAATCAAAAAGCCGCCTACCCCAGCACCCCGGGGACGCCCTGTTCGCACTGACGGAGGAGGAAGGGGCCCCCACGGCCCGGGCAGGCCGGCCGGCCAGTTCATCCTGGGTGAGCACCCGACCACGCGGACGGCGAGGGCGCCTCCGCCCCCTTCCCCGGATGTGCACTATTGGTGCATGAGCGTCGAGACCACCACCGCCGCCCCGCACATCCACGCGCCCAAGATCGAGCTCTTCGACACCAGAACCATGACCAACACCGATCCGAAGGGATTCCGCCGCACCGTCGACGAGTACCGGCGCGAGGAGTTCGGTCTGTACCTCGCCAGGGAGGTGGTGGACCACCACCGCTTCCGCTACCTGGAATCGTGGCTGCTACCGGATCACGGCATTCGACTGAGCCGGTGGACCTGGTGGCCCGGCCAGGAGGCCGACTACGACTTCTACCTCGACGTCGCCGAGATCACTCGGTCGCCGGAGGACCCCGCGCACTGGCACACCCGTGACTGCTACCTCGACATCCTCGTCCGCACCGGACGCGGGGTGGAGGTGCTGGACTCCGACGAGCTGATCGCGGCCGTCCGCGCCGACCTGCTGCCCGTCGACAGCGCCGAACGTGCCATGACCGCCGCGCACCAGGCCGTCAGCGGCATCGCCGCCCACGGCTACGACGTGACCGCCTGGCTCCAGTCCACCGGTGTGACCGTCACCTGGCGGGAGCCAACCGCCTCCTCCGACAGGTGACCGGAATTCGTCAACCGCTGTCCGGGTCGTTTCCTCCCGCAATTCGGAAACGGAGCGGAGTCACGGGTGGACGATTCCGGAATCGACACGGAAAGGCGATGTTCTCCTCATCACAAAGTGCGGCGAGATGGCTACCCTCTGAGCTTGTGGGCGCCGTTGTCACACCGCAGTTGGTCGATGTGGTCGACACGATCACCTCGGTCCGAAACTACCCGTCCGGAACACGTCACCACCTCACCACCTGTCGGGTGGAGCACTGGGGCTTGCGCACCGAGAGCGCGACACCCGACGACCCGTTCACCAGCTCCGAGGTCAGCTGGGTCCTGCCCGCACAGGGCATCCGGATCCAGCGCCGCCGACCCCGGTCACGCCACGCCAGGAGCGGACCGACCCTGCTGACCGCCATCAGGGTCACCCACGACCACCGCTCCTGGCGGACCACCGACCTCCTCCTGGGGCTCGCCCTCGAGGGTCGGCGGACTCCCCGCATCGTGAACTCGGCCGAGTTCGCGGCGGCGGTGACCGGTCGCGTCCTCCGCGCGGCCGACGCCGAACTGGCGCT
>NZ_AGVX02000279.1 GCF_000239155.1 Actinoalloteichus spitiensis RMV-1378 | reverse complement strand
CGGCCCCCCCGCCGGTCGTCCGTGCGCCGGTTCAGTTCACGGCGCCGAGCGGGTGCTCGAAGGACAGCAGCTGGAGGCCGTTGACCGACCAGTCCCGCGCGGGGAGGCGGCGGAAGCCGAGGCGTTCGTACATCCGGTGCGCGGTGGTCATGCGGTCCAGGGAACAGCACACCACCCGTTCCACGCCCAGTTCACCGGCCCTGGCCAGCACCGCCCTGGTCAACGCGGCTCCTACTCCGCGACCTCTCGCGCCGGGGTGCACGGCGAGCATCCGGAACTCGAGTTCGCCGTCGTGGGCCAGCTCGGCGAAGGGGGTGCCGGCCTCGGCGACGGTGACCGTGCCGAGCACCCGGCCGTCGATGACGGCGACGAGGAGTTCGGCTTCGCGGTCGCGGCGGTCGGTGTCCCGGAGTTCCTCCGCGTACTCCTCGTCGCCGACGAGGAACCCCTCCCCTTCGTAGGCGGCGACGGTGAGGTCGCCCACCTCCGCCAGCTCGGTCGCCCGGGGGCGACGGATCACCGGTAAGCCGCTGTTCACCATGCTCCGCATCATCCGTTGTCCTCGTTCCACGCCTCCCGGGCGACGCGGGGCCGGCACCCGCCGCGCCCGCGACCAACCGGCCTGTCCTCTCCCACGCCGGCCGGCGGTCCGACTGGTGCCGGTCGCGGGTCAGCCCGCGTCGTCCCCCGACTCGCCGGCGCGTTCGGCCAGCGCGGCCGCCGCCTCCGGCCCGTCGTCAAGCAGCACCCGGAAACCGGGTTCCCGCAACACGGGCACGCCCAGTTGCACCGCCTTGTCGTACTTCGACCCCGGGGAGTCGCCGACGACCACGAAGGCGGTCTTCTTGGACACCGACCCCGCCGCCCGGCCGCCCCGGGCCATGATGGCCTCCTTGGCCTCGTCACGCGACAACGTTCCCAGCGAGCCCGTGACCACGATGGACAGGCCCTCCAGGTGGCGGGGGACGCTCTCGTCCCGCTCGTCCTCCATCCGCACCCCGGCCCGCCGCCACCGGGCGACGACCTCGCGGTGCCAGTCGACGGCGAACCACTCGCGGACGGCGCCGGCGATCGTGGGCCCGACGCCGTCGACCGCGGCGAGTTCCTCCTCGGAGGCGTGCTCGATGCGGTCCACCGTGACGAACTCCCGGGCCAACGCCTGGGCCGCGGTGGGGCCGACGTGCCGGATCGACAGGCCGACCAGGACCCGCCACAGCGGCTGCTCCTTGGCCGTCTGAAGGTTGCGCAGCAGCTTGTGCCCGTTCGCGGACAGCTCGCCAGCCTTGGTGCGGAACAGGTCCACCCGGAGCAGGGTGTCGGCGGTGAGGTCGAACACCTCGCCCTCGTCCTCCAGGACGCCGGAGGCCAGCAGCGCGGTGGCCGCCTCGTAGCCGAGCACCTCGATGTCGAAGGCCCCCCGTCCGGCGAGGTGGAAGAGCCGTTCCCTCAGCTGCGCCGGGCAGGAGCGGGCGTTGGGACAGCGGATGTCGACATCGCCCTCCTTCTCGTAGCGCAGTTCCGTGCCGCACTCCGGGCAGTGGGTGGGCATCGTGAACTCGCGCTCGGTGCCGTCGCGGGCGTCGACGACCGGGCCGAGCACCTCCGGGATGACGTCCCCGGCCTTCCTGATCACCACGCGGTCCCCGATGAGCACCCCCTTGCGGCGGACCTCGTCGCCGTTGTGGAGCGTCGCGAGGCTCACGGTCGACCCGGCGACCTTCACCGGCGCCATGAGCGCGAACGGGGTGACCCGGCCCGTGCGACCGACGTTGACCCGGATGTCCAGCAGCTCGGTGGTGGCCTCCTCCGGCGGGTACTTGTAGGCGATCGCCCACCGGGGCGCCCGGGAGGTGCTGCCGAGGCGCCGCTGGAGCGCGACCTCGTCGACCTTGACCACCACACCGTCGATCTCGTGCTCGGCGTCGTGGCGGTGCTCACCCCAGTAGGCGATCTCCGCGCGCACCTGCTCCACCGTGTCGAGGACCTTCGCGTTCGCGGAGGTGGGCAGGCCCCACGCCTCCAACGCCGCGTACGCCTCGGACTGGCGGGTGGGCTCGAAACCCTCCCGGCGGCCCATCCCGTGGCTGATCATGCGCAGCGGCCGGGTGGCCGTGACCCGGGGGTCCTTCTGCCGGAGGGAGCCCGCCGCCGCGTTGCGGGGGTTGGCGAAGGGCGCCTTGCCCGCCTCGACGAGCCTCGCGTTGAGTTCCGCGAACTCGGAGACGGCGAAGAAGACCTCGCCCCGGACCTCGACCAGCGCGGGCACGGGGAACTCGTCGCTCGGCCGGAGGCGTTCGGGAACGTCCCGCATCGTGCGCACGTTGAGGGTGACATCCTCGCCGGTGCGGCCGTCGCCCCTGGTCAGCGCCCGGACCAGCACGCCGTCCCGGTACAGCAGGTTGATGGCCAACCCGTCGATCTTCAGTTCGCACAGGTAGTGCGCCTGGTCTCCGACCTCGCGGACGACCCGGTCGTACCAGGCGGAGAGCTCCCCGTCGTCGAAGGCGTTGTCCAGGCTCATCATCCGCTCGAGGTGGTCGACGGCGGTGAAGTCCGTGGAGAACCCTCCTCCGACGGCCTGCGTTGGCGAATCCGGGGTCGCCAGGCCCGGGTGGTCCTCCTCCAGGCGGAGCAGTTCTTGCCAGAGCCGGTCGAACTCGCCGTCGGCGATGGTGGGCGCGTCGAGGACGTAGTAGCGGAACTGGTGCCCTCTGATCTCCTCGGCAAGCCGCTGGTGGTGCTCACGCACCTCGGTGGGAACGTCCTCGACGCCCTGCCGCTCGGCGACCTCGGGCTGGTCGACGGTCGTCGGCGAGTCCGGGTCGGCGGCGACCGGGCTGGACGTCGCCGGGTTCACGGGTTCCTGGGGCAGCTCGCTGGTCACGCGAAGAGGCTAGAACGAGCACCTGACACCGGCTGGG
>NZ_AGVX02000280.1 GCF_000239155.1 Actinoalloteichus spitiensis RMV-1378 | reverse complement strand
GGGGCGCCCCGGTCGCGGCCCCCGGCCAACAGCACCCGGGGCCGGCACGTCGGCCGCGCGGCCGGTGGCCGCCGGGGAACGCTGATCACCCGGCGGTGGCCGACGACCCCTCGTCCTCGGTGAGGGCTCGGTGGGCGACCAGCGTCCCGCCGGCCAGCGCTGCCGGCATGACCAGGAGGGCGGCGAAGGGCACCAGGAGCAGCAGGTAGGTGGGCAGCGCGAAACCCCACGCGCGCATCCGGTTCCTCCGCAGGCACCGGTGGCGCTCCCCGAGGGTGCGACCACGACGACCGAACGGGACAGCCGTCATCTCCAGCCCCAGCAGCCAGCCGTTGACCAGGACACCCAGCACGGGGGCCAGCACCGGGCCGGCCACGGGTACCAGGCCCACCAGGAACAGGGGTATCGCGACCAGGACCGCGATGAGCACCAGCAGCGCGGTCTCCCCCAGCCCCACCGAGAAGGAACGCCACCAGGACGCCTCCTCCGCCTCGGGAACCCCTCCCAGATCGTCCTCGACCCGCTCGGCGATCGCCTCGTAGAACGGCCCGCCGATCGCCAACGCGACACCCGTGAAGCTGAGCACCGACACGGTCAGTGCCAGCGCCACCACCGCCACGCCGGCGGCGACGCGCACCAACGTCCGCAGGGGAGCCGCCCAGTCGTCGGCGAACGGGGTCACCAGCGCGGCGAGGTCCCCGGAGAAGTAGATGAGGGTGGCGATCGCGCCGAGCATGAGCACCGAGGTCAGCAACGCGGGCAACGCGCCCAACAGCAGGAGGCGCGGCGTACGCGTCACCAGCCCGAACCCGCGCCCCAGCATGCCGACGCCGCTGAGGAAGTTCCGCACTCCGTTGATCACCGGCGGAGCATAGGACAGCGGTGGAGGAACGCCCGTGAGGTCTCCGGGGACGCCGCCCAGCGGTGGCGACCCTCGACGTCAGTCACCCACGAGTTCTCGGGCCCGCCGGTCCAGCACCGCCGCCGACTCCCGGTCGGAGAGCGCCGTCGCCCCGACGCGCTCGCACGCCAGCCGGTAGGGGGCGGCCGGTCCCGCTCCACCGAGGACGGCCGTTCCGCTGGGGAGGTCCAACCTGACCAGCGGGGGGACCCGCTCCGACTCCAACAGCTGGAAATCACCGACACCCAGCAGGGTGGCCAGCCGCGCCCTCGGCACGACCTGGACGCGCACGTGGGGCAGCTTCACCAGCTCCAACAGGTGCCACAGCTGACCAGCCAGCACTGTCGGGCGCAGGTCGGGGCCGGGGTGCAGGGCCGGCTCTCCGAGGAGGACGCGCAGCGAGGGCGGGCGCGCCCGGTGCAGGATCTCCTGACGTTCGAGCCGGGCGGTGACCTCCTCCTCCACGACCGGCGCCGGCGTGCCCGAGGCAGCCAGCCACGCACGCGCGTACTCCGCCGTCCGCACCACCTCGGGCACCAGGAACGCCGAGGTCTCGACGATCGAGGTGGTGTCCGAGCTGGACGGGCCCGTCCCGTCGGGCGGGTCCGCCGCCACCCAGCGCCGCCGTCCCCCGCGCCGCTGCGCGAGGTCCAGGAGTTCCCCCGTCACGCTCACGAACTCCCCGACCGCCACCCCGACCTCCGTCAGGTAGGCGGCCGCCTGCGCGACGGTGGGCAGCGCGTCACCGCGTTCCCAGCCGCCGACGACGCCCACCGGGACCCCGACCCGGGTCGCCACGCTGCGGGGAGACAGCCCGGCGGCCAACCGGGCCTGCCGGAGACGGGCGCCCAGCGCCCGGGAGCGAAGTGACCGCCCGCTGCTGCTGGCCATCCGGCAACGCTAGTCAGCTCCCCCGCGACACCGGAACGGTTCAGCCCGGGAATGACTCCTTCGGTGGATCCCCGCGGCCGGTTGGTGGCCCGGTCCCGGAGGAAAACACCTCGATCGGCGGGCACTCCGATCAGTACGGTGCGAGGCGGTTCGCCACCCACCCATGTCGAGGAGCCCGGGAATGCCCGTTCCTGCCCTGCCGACCGTGACCCGGCCCGACGCCTGGACGGTGGTGGTCAGGGAGCGAGCCGTCGGAGACGAGGACCCGGCCCGCGCCGGCGACGCGGTCGTCGCCGGGTGGGACGCGCGGGACTGGCCGCCCCGACTGTTGAGCAGGACGTGCCTCCGCAGCGTCACCGGCAACACGCTGCTCGAGTACGAGCAGTGGTCCCAGTCCCCCGAGGAGGACCACTCCGCCCAGGGCCGGCACGCCCCCGACCCGACCCGACCGGGAACCGGGTACCAGCTCTACCGCAGCAGTGCCACCAGCCTCCGCCAGCCCACCGGCTGTGTCGTCGCCGTCATGGTCGACCTGGGCCACACCGACCCCGTCGCGGCGAGGAAGTGGGTCGACGAGATGGTCGACGGGACCAGCGAGCACGGGACCGACCACGACCAGCCCCTGCCCGGGCTGGTCGCCGCCCACTTCCACGTCGGCCTCGACGGGAGCCGCATCCTCAACTACGCGGAGTGGACCTCTCCCGAAGCCCACCGTTCCGCCATCCCCGGCCCCGATTCCGACGATCCCCGCGCCACCGGCGCCGGGCGGCCGGGAGTGCGGGTGATCCGGTTCCTGCCCCACGCCCAGCGGGAGTCCCGACCCTGATCCGGCGCCGCCCGTCGTCCGCCGCGCGGTGGCGACCGTCCTCGTCGGCCTGGCCGGGCGGTCTCGCAACCCCCGCCGGGGCTCCGACGTCCTCCGGGAGACCGGACCACCGCGGGTCCCCCGTCCGCGCCCAGGGGTGGGGACCCACCAGAGCGTTCGGCGGGCGGACCGGCCCGCGGTCGAGATGAAGGAGAACACCACCGCCATGCCACCCGAGCTGTCCCGCCGTTCCCTCCTCGCGTTGGCCGCGCTGGCACCGCTGGCCGGCTGCGCCGCCGCCGGAGCCGGGCGGGAACCCGTGGGCGGGGAACCGTCCTCCCCTCCCACGCAGCTGACCCCGTCGCCGACGCCGTCGACGGAGGAGCGGGAGGTGGCGTTCGACCGCGTCGAACGGGAACACGACGTGCGGCTGGGGGTGTACGCGCTCGACACCGGAAGCGGGCGGGTGCTCGTGCACCGCGCCGACGAACGCTTCGCGTACTGCTCCACGATCAAGGCGCTCGCGGCGGGCGCGGTCCTCCGGGTGAGTTCCGACGAGCGGATGGACGAGGTGATCCCCTACCGGCAGGCGGACCTCGTCAGCCACTCACCCGTCACCGAGGACCACGTCGGGACTGGCCTGAGCCTGGGCGCGCTGTGCGAGGCGGCCGTGCGGAGCAGCGACAACACCGCCGCCAACCTGATGCTCACCGAGCTCGGCGGGCCGGACGGTTTCCAGCGGGTACTGCGCGAGCTCGGCGACGAGGTGACCCGCAGCGACAGGTACGAGACGGAGCTCAACGACGCCGTCCCCGGCGACGAGCGCGACACCAGCACGCCCCGGGCGCTGGCGAGCACCCTGCGGGCACTGCTGCTCGGCGACGCGTTGCCCGGCGAGCGCCGCGAGGTGTTGGAGGACTGGATGTCGAACAACGCCACGGGCGACGAGCTGGTCCGCGCCGGCGTGCCCTCGACCTGGCGGGTGGTGGACAAGTCGGGCGGCGGCTACTACGGGACCCGCAACGACATCGCGGTGGCCTTCCGCCCGGACGCTCCCCCGATCGTCCTCGCCGTGCTCACGAGCCGGACCGAGCGCGACGCGGAAGGGCGCGCCGAGGCCGTCGCGGCGGCGGCCCGCGTGGTGGCCGACACCCTCGGCTGAGCCCTCGAGCGCCGAGCGGGACGGGCACCCTCACCGCCTCCGCCAGCCTCCTGTGAGGACCTTTTCCGCTCGGCGTAACGCGGCGACCCCGGCCGGTAACAGGCGCTGCCTAGCGTGGCTCTCGCCCGCCGCGAGAGGAGACCGCCGTGCCGGTGACGACGGACGACAACGCCCACCCGTCCGGTGACCGAAGCCTGGACCGCTGGGACCCGGAGGACCGCGAGTTCTGGGAGCGGACCGGCAGGCACGTCGCCCGGCGCAACCTGCTCCTCTCGGTGCTCTCCGAACACGTGGGGTTCTCGGTGTGGAGCGTCTGGTCGGTGATGGTGCTGTTCATGACCCCCGAGATCGGCTTCCACTTCACCTCGGGGGAGAAGTTCCTGCTGGTCTGCACGCCCACCCTGGTGGGAGCGCTGCTCCGCCTGCCCTACAGCGGGTGGGTGTGCCGCTTCGGCGGCCGGAACTGGACGGTCGCCGCCACGGCGGTCCTGCTCGTCCCGACGCTCCTGGCCGCGGTCCTCGTCCAGCGGCCGGAGACCCCGTACTGGGTCTTCCTCGTCGTGGCGGCGGTGGCGGGTGTCGGCGGGGGGAACTTCGCGTCATCCATGACCAACATCAACGCCTTCTACCCCGAGCGGCACAAGGGCTGGGCGCTCGGGCTCAACGCGGGCGGCGGGAACCTGGGCGTCGCCGCCGTCCAACTCGTCGGCCTCGCCGTCATCTCGGTGGCCGGGTCGACCAGCCCGGCCTACGTCGCGGCCGTGTACCTGCCGGTCATCGTGCTGGTGGCGGTGGCCTGCGCGCTGCGGATGGACAACCTGCCCGGACTCCGCGCCGACCACGACGCCCGGCGGGAGGCGGTCCGCGAACCCCACACCTGGCTGATCTCCCTGCTGTACGTGGGGACCTTCGGGTCCTTCATCGGCTACGGGTTCGCCTTCGGCCTCGTCCTCCAGACCCAGTTCGGGTTCAACCCGGTGGAGGCGGCCTCGCTGACCTTCGTCGGTCCTCTCCTCGGTTCGCTGAGCCGCCCGGTGGGCGGCTGGTTGTCCGACCGGTTCGACGCCGCCCTGGTCACGTTCTGGACCTTCCTGGCGATGGCCGCCGGCACGGCGCTGCTCGTCCTGGCCTCATCGCGGGGGTCGTTCCCGCTGTTCATCGGGGCCTTCACCGTGTTGTTCGTGCTGACCGGCGTGGGGAACGGTTCCACCTACAAGATGATTCCGGTCGTGTTCCGGGCGCGGGCGGCCGGCCGCGCGCTCGAGGGACGGCCCGGGTCGGACGCGGCCTGGGCGCGTCGGACCACCGGCGCGGTGATCGGTCTGGCCGGGGCGGTGGGCGCGGTGGGAGGCGTCCTGATCAACCTGGCGTTCCGCGCGGCCTACGACGGCGAGGCGGGCACCGGGACCGGCGCGTTCCTGTCCTTCCTCGCCTTCTACGGCCTGTGCGTGCTGGTCACCTGGGCGGTGTACCTGCGGGCTCCCCGACCCAGGAACGGCACCCGTGCCCCCGGGCGGGGCGCACCCGTGGCGGTGGGGGGTGGGGCATGAGGGGCACGGCACCCGCGTCGGGCCCGGCCGGGCGCGACCGC
>NZ_AGVX02000281.1 GCF_000239155.1 Actinoalloteichus spitiensis RMV-1378 | reverse complement strand
GCCCGGCCCCGAAACGGCTGGTGCCGCGCCTGCACCACACCACGACCTCCACGCCTCGAACGGGGAGGCACTGCTGACCACGCTGGTCGCCGACGTGCTCGGACTGCCGTCCGTGGCGCCCACCGACGGCTTCTTCGCCCTCGGCGGAGACAGCATCACCGCCATCCGACTGGCCAGCCGCGCCCGCGCCGCCGGCCTCACCCTCACCCCCACGGACGTCTTCGCGCACCGGACCCTGCGCTCCCTCGCGGCCGCCGCCGAGCGGGGAAGCAGCCGGGAACGACGGGAAGCCCGGTACGGCGACGCCGGGGAGGTCCCCGCCACACCCGTGATGGACTGGCTCCGCGCCCGGGGAGGGCCGATCGCCCGGTTCAGCCAGTCGGTCCTGGTGAGCACCCCGGCTGGCACGACACCAGAGGAGCTCGTGCTCGCCTTCCAGGCCGTGCTCGACCACCACGACGCGCTCCGGCTGCGACTCCTGCGCGACCCCGACGACACCACCTGGCGCTTCGTGGTCGACCCGCCAGGACACGTCCGGGCAGAGGACTGCCTCACCCGCGTCGACGGAGCAGCCACCCCCGCCGCGCTCGAGGACGGAACAGCCGAGGCCCGCGCCCGGCTCGACCCCGACGCCGGTCGGATGGCGCGACTGGTGTGGTTCGACCCGGGCCCCTCGACGGCGGGCCAACTCCTGCTGGTCGCCCACCACCTCTGCGTTGACGGCGTCTCCTGGTCCATCCTGCTCTCCGACCTCGCCGAGGCCCACCGCCTGATCCGGCTGCGCCGGCCCGTCGAACTCCCCGCTGTCCCCGTCTCCTTCCGCTCCTGGGCGGCGCGGCTCCGCGAACTCGTCGTCGGCGGCGCGCTGGAGGGGGAACGACCAAGGTGGGCGGCGCGGCTCAGCGGCCACTCCTCCGCCCCGATCACCCTGGGCTGCCGGCCGCTGGACCCCAGCCAGGACACCGCGGCCACCGCCAGAACAGTGCACCTCGCCCTTGATCCGGACCACACCGCTCCGCTGCTGGCGGCGATCCCCGCCCGCTACCACGCCACCCT
Source organism: Actinoalloteichus spitiensis RMV-1378 (assembly GCF_000239155.1). Lineage (GTDB taxonomy): Bacteria > Actinomycetota > Actinomycetes > Mycobacteriales > Pseudonocardiaceae > Actinoalloteichus_B > Actinoalloteichus_B spitiensis. The sequence continues at coordinate 2,288 of NZ_AGVX02000281.1, read as the reverse complement.
CGAGGACGTGCTGCTCGCGACCCTCCTCGTCGCGATCCGGTCCCAGCGGCCGGGGAGGGAACCGCTGAGCCTGCTCGTGGACGTCGAAGGCCACGGAAGGGAAGCCGGTATCGGTGCTCCCGCCGGCGCCGCCGACCCGGAAGAACTCGACCTGTCCCGCACCGTCGGCTGGTTCACCACCATTCGACCCGTCTGGTTCGACCTCGCACCGGTCCCCGACACCGTGACCTCGGACGGTGACGCCGCCCACCTCGACCGGGTGCTCAAGTCCGTCAAGGAACATCTGCGCGCCATGCCGCACCAGGGCGCAGGCCACGGGCTGCTCCGACAGGCCGACCGGCTGCGGGACGGCGCCGCGGCAGGCGGCGAGCCCCTCCCGACGCCCTCGGCGCAGCTGGCGTTCAACTACCTCGGCAGGTTCGACCTGGCGGAGGCAGGGGAGTGGGCACCACTACCCGGACAGGACACGACGCCCCTCGCGGTCGGCGCCGATCCGGAGCTGCCGCTCACACACCCCCTCACCGCCGAAGCCCATGTGGAACGCGGCACCGCCGGCCCCCGGCTGGTGGTGCGCCTCACCTGGCCGGCGGGGCTCCTGCCCGAGACGGAGACACGGGAGCTCCTCGCCAGGTGGGGGGAGGCGCTGCGCACCTCCTCGATCGCCCTGCGCCGCCCAGGCCTGGGCGGACACACCCCCAGCGACTTCCCCCTGGTCGCCCTGGACCAGCTCGCCGTCGACGAACTCACCGCCTGGTACCCCGCGCCACTCGACGACGTCCTCCCCCTGGCCCCGCTCCAGCAGGGGCTGCTGTTCCACCGCGACCTCAGCAACGACGACGCCGATCCCTACCTCGTCCAGCTCTCCCTCACCCTGGACGGGCCCCTCGACCCGGCGGACCTGCGTGAGCGGGTCCGCGGCCTCCCCGAGCGGCACCCGAACCTGACGGCGGCCTTCGTCACGCTGGGTTCCGCCGGGCCCGTCCAGGTATGGCGCGCCGACGTGACCGTGCCGTGGCTCGAGGTCGACCTCACCGCCGACGGCACGGTCTCGCCGACCTCGGAGGCGCTTGAAGCGCTGCTCGCCAGCGAACGAGCCCACCCCCTCGTTCCGCACCGCCCGCCGCTCCTGCGGTTCGCCCTCGCCCGGACCGGGCCGAGGCGGTGGACGCTCGTCCTCACCCACCACCACCTGATCCTCGACGGCTGGTCCCTGCCCCTGCTCGTCGCGGAGCTGCTCGGCCACCAGGACGTCTCCGCCACGCCCGCCGCCTCGTACCGCACGTTCCTGGCGTGGCAGCGGCGACAGGACCGGGCAGCCGCCCGCGCCGCCTGGGCCCGAGCACTGCTCGGCCAGCCGGGCGGCGGCGACCAGCCCGTCCACCCACCCGTCGAACCCACCCTGCTCGGCCGTCGCGGTGGCCCGTCCCAGAACGCGGGAGCCGCCGAACAGCACGAGGCGCACCTGCCCCGCGATCTCGCCGAGAGCCTGGACCAGCTGGCCAGGTCCTGCGGTGTCACCCTGAACACCGTCGTCCGCGCGGCCTGGGCACTGCTCCTCGCCCAGTTCACCGGGACCCGGGACGTGGTGTTCGGAACGACGGTCGCCCACCGGCCACCCGAGATCGCCGGCATCGACCGCACGATCGGGCTGTTGATCGGCACAGTCCCGGTCCGCGTTCGCGTCCGCCTGTCGGAAACCGTGGCACAACTCCTGGAGCGGCTCCACCGCGAGGACACCGCGCTGCTCGACCACCAGCACCTCGGTCTCGCCGAGATCCAGGAACTGGCGGGCGGAACCCCGCTGTTCGACACCACCGTCGTCGTCGAGAACTACCCGCTCCGGCCCACCGAGATCTCCCACCGGACCCCGGTGGCCGGCGGCGGTCCAGCGGTCCGGATCGCCGAGGTGGGGGTCCACGACGGGGCGCACTACCCGCTCGCGCTCGTCGTCGAACCGACCGACACCCTCCGCCTGCGGCTCGCGGCCAGGCCAGCGGCGCTCCGGACCGGCATCGGCGGACGTGACCTCCTCGACCGGTTCGTCCAACTGCTCGCCGCCTGTGCGGCCAACCCCGGGGCACGGGTGGCCAGCCTGGACTCGACCTCCCCCGCCGACCACCAGAACCTCCTCTCCTGGGGGAAGGGCCCGGCGGTGGAGGTCCCCGACCTCAACCTCGCCGAGCTGGTGGACCAGACCGTCCGCGCCGCACCCGACCGGGTGGCCGTGGTCGAACGTGGAGCCGAACTCACCTACGCGGAACTGGACGCGGCGGCCGACCGGCTCCCCC
>NZ_AGVX02000282.1 GCF_000239155.1 Actinoalloteichus spitiensis RMV-1378 | reverse complement strand
CCCGACCGCGCCCCCGGCGGGCGTGACGGCCCGGGGGCTCTCGTCCCTGGCCGCGCCGTTCGGCTGGCCGCCCCCGCCTGGGTCCGGCGGCACGTCCTCGGCACCCCCCGGGGGCTCGGTCGACGAGCTCGCGCCCGCCTCCTCCGGCCCGGTGACGACGGCGACGCGGCTCCGGCGCCACCGTCGACGCCACCCCGGCGGACCGAACACACCGGCCAGGACACCGACGAGCGCGAGGACGGCGGAGGAGGCCACCGTGAGGGTGGCGACGATGCGGGGCACCGGGTCGTCCTCGGGGATCACCGGGTGGGAGATCGCCGGCTGCCGCGCTGGGCTGGGCTGCTCCTCCAGTTCCGAGGTCACCACCGCCGTAACGGCCGCGTACGGGTTCACCACGCCCCACCCCAGCGCCGGGTCAGGACGTTCGGCGGGCGGCGGGTCCGCCGTGACCCGGAGCCGGTGGGCGACCTGGCTCGCGGTCAGCTCCGGGTGCCGCGAGCGGACGAGCGCGGCCACCCCGCTGACGAAGGGCGCCGCGTAGCTCGTCCCACTGCCCTGCCAGTGGCCGGGCCCGCCGGGGCCCAGGCTCACCACGTCCACGCCGGGCGCGACCAAGCTGACGAACTCGCCCGTCTGCGAGAAGTCACCCCGCTCCCCCTGGGCGTCGATCGCGCCCACCGCGAGTACGCCCGGGTAGGCCGCCGGGTAGGAGGTGGGGTTGCCCTCCTGCGCGTTGTTGGCCGCGGAGGCGACGACGAGCACGTCGGAGGAGGTGGCCCGTTCCACCGCCGCACGCAGATCCTCGTTCGGGTAAGTCGTACTCGCCGAGATGTTGATGATGCTCGCGCCCTCGTCCACCGCCCGGTGGATCGCCTGGGCCATCACGGCCGCCGACCCGTCGTTCTGGCTGTTGGCGTTGCGCAGCGGGAGGATCCGCGCTCCCGGGGCGATCCCGACGAACCCGGTGCCCTCCGCGGGCTGGGCGGCGATGATGCCGGCGACGAAGGTCCCGTGGCCGTAGCAGTCGTCGTCGGCAGGGCCCCCGCCCCCGTTGGTCAGGTCGGCACCGGGCAACACCACACCGTTGAGCTGGGGGACCGCCCCGTCGACACCGGAGTCGACCACCGCCACCGTCACTCCCTCGCCCCGCGTCAGGTCCCAGACCCGCCGGGGCAGCATCCGGCGCTGCGCCCACGGCACGGCCTCCTCGACCATGGCGGGTGGGGGCAGGCAACCGGAGTCGACCGTGGGGACCGGGGGCACCTCCTGGGCGGTCGCGGTTCCCACGGCCAGCTGCGGGCAGACCAGCACCGCGACGGCGAGCAGGGCTCCCCTGCGGACACGGGAAGCGTGGACCCCGGCGTCGGGACGCCTGTTCATCTCAGTTCTCCGGTTCGGCTGGTACCCGGTCAGTCGGCGGAGCCGGCGGTCGCGGTGGCGGTGGCCGGCGAGGACAACGGCGCTGCCGGCCCGGTCAGACCGAAGGGAGCGGCCCACCGGCCGAACGTCTCGTCCTCGGTGAGGTCGCGCAGCGTGGCACGCTGCCGACGGCTCAACGCCCGCCGGAGCCGCGCCAGGACCTGCGCGTCGACCTCGTCCAACCCGATGCCCAGGCTGGTCTCGTTGGCTCGCAGTTCCCGGGCGAGGACGGCGGGCCGGGTGGCGGCCCCGCCCACGACGTCGAGCACCTTGAACCGGCTGCGGGAGAAGAAGACGACCTCCTCGGGCAGGCCACCCGCACCGAGCATCCCCACCCGGCGGCCGGTGGTGGACCAGATGAGCAGGTCGACGTTGGCATCGGGCGAGTTCAGGTCGTGCACGGCGGTGGCGCTGACGAAGCCCGGTTCGTCCAGCACCTCCGCCGGTGGGCACACCTCACGGAGCCGGGCGCCGTCGTCGGGGAGGTGGGCCTGTTGGAAGGTCGCGCCCCGGTGGACGGGGAGCCGCCGCAGGCCGGAGGTCAGGCAGGCGACGAGGTCGCGCCAACCGCGACCGCCGTCCGACCTCAGGGCATCGTTGAGGACGCGGCCCCCGTACCCCTCGTGGGCCAGGTACAGGCACACGGCCACGAAGTCGGCCTTCGCCGCCTCCCCGCCCGCGCCGCGCAGCACCGGGGACATGGCCAGCGCCGCGTTGACGGTGGCCAGGGCGTTCTCGTAGTCCTCTCCGACCAGTCGGGCGAGTGCCGCGCGTTCCGCCTCGGTGCTCCGGTGGTCGGGCGGAACCCAGGCGACCGCCGTCTCCCCGGCACCGCCTCCCTCGGCGCCGTCGCCGCCGGTGTCCTCCTCTGACTCCGACCGGCCCCCCACGTCCCCGGGTGCGGGTTCCGGGACCTCGGTGCCCTCGGCGGGCACCGGGTCCTGCGTTCCCGCCCCCACCGGTTCGCTGGCCGGGGCCTCCGGTTCGGGTGCCGGGGCCGGCGGCTCGTCGACGGCGGCAGGGGGCGTGTCGACGGGGACGGGGGACGCGTCGACAGCCGGGGGCTCCTGCTCGGCGTCGGGGTCGACGGGCCGGGTCTCGTTGGTCGGTGGCTCCTCCGCGTAGAAGGTGAGGTCCCAGCGGGCCGGGGTCGACGGCGAGGTCGGGCCGGGCGGTGGGGCGGGGCGGGGAGCCGGTCCGTCGGGAGCGGGCGCGGGAGGTGCTGCCGGGGGCGGCGCGTCGTCCCGCGTCGCCGGCGGTGGGTCCGCCGGCCGGTGCCGGCCGGC
>NZ_AGVX02000283.1 GCF_000239155.1 Actinoalloteichus spitiensis RMV-1378 | reverse complement strand
CGGGATGGCGGCGCTGGGGCTGGCCGCCGGCCAGGCGACCGCCGCCCCGGCCGCCGCCGGCCCCGGCGGCCGTGTTCCCCGGAGCGCGATCAGCGTGCAGCTGTACACCCTGCGTTCGCTGCTCGAACAGGACGTCCCCGGCACCCTCGCCGAGCTCGCCGCGATCGGCTACCAGAAAGTGGAACTGGCCGGGACCTACGGCTACACGGCCGCCGAGTTCCGCGCCCTGCTGGACCGGTTCGGGCTCCGCGCGACCTCGAGCCACAACGGCGTCGAGGGCGACTTCGACCAGGTGGTGGCCGACGCCCTCACGCTGGGGCAGAGCTACGTGGCCGCCCCGTGGGCGATGTTCGACACGGCGGAGGGGTGGCGCTCCTACGCCCGGCAGCTCGACGAGGCCGGTGCGAAGGCGCGCCGCGCCGGGCTGCGCTTCGGCTACCACAACCACGGCCACGAGTTCCAGCTCGTCGACGGCGAACGTCCCATCGACATCATCCTTGACCACACCCAGCGCCAGAACGTCCACCTCGAGGTCGACCTCTACTGGGTGGTGGACGGCGGGGTGGACCCGGTCGACTTCGTCCACTCCACCGGAGGGCGGGTCCGCCAGTACCACGTGAAGGACCGCAGCGCCTCGGGTGAGTGGGCGGACCTGGGTACCGGCACCATCGACTTCGGCCGGATCTTCCGGGAGACCCGGAGCGCGGGTGTTCGGGAGTTCGTCGTGGAGCACGACAACCCCTCCGATCCGTTGACGACCGTGCGGGTCGGCTACGAGTACCTGCGGGACCTCCGGTTCTGAAACCGGCGCCGTCCCCGGCGGTCGGCCCCGGCTGGGCC
>NZ_AGVX02000284.1 GCF_000239155.1 Actinoalloteichus spitiensis RMV-1378 | reverse complement strand
CCTCCGGTGGGTTCGGCCCCGTCACTCGGGGTGTCCCGCGGGTGGGTCAGGCGGGCGCCGGCACGGGCTCGGCGTCCCGCGCGGGAGCCGGGCGCAGGTCCCAGCGACGCTGCCGGAGGCGGACGGGCACCTGCTCGCCGCGCTCCTCGGCCTCGAACACCTGGGCCCTGGCCCGCCGCCACCAGACGACGGTGCGGAAACCGCCGAGCAGCAGGAGCGCGACCGCGCCGAGCAGCGCCACCCGGTAGGCCTCGTTGCCGGGCAGGTGACCGACCACGTCGAGGAGCAGACCGATGATCAGGGAGCCGATCGCGGTCGCGGAGTGCCCGCCGACGTTGGCGACACCGGTCGCGGTTCCGACCTGGGCCATGGGGTTGTAGTCGCGGACCAGGGCGAAGGCCACCGAGGAGACCGGGCCCCCCGAAGCGAACACCACGAAGGCCACGGCGGCGAGCAGCACCGGCGGGCGACCACCGGGCCAGGCCGAGAGCACCGCCAACAGGCCCACCGAGCTGGCGAGGTAGGTGATGACGATTCCCATCCGGGAGGCGGGCCGCCGGCCGATGACCGCGCCGACCATGGGTCCGCCCAGCACGCCGGTGAGGACGAGGGTGGCGACCAGGACGCTCGCGGTGCCGGGCTCCACCCCGACACCGTCGACGAGGTACGAGTAGCCCCAGAGGAGCCCGAGCACGCCCGGCAGCATCCCGGTGGAGAAGTGCACCCAGAAGGCCAGCCTGGTCCCCGCCACCTTCCACGCGCTGGGGACCTGCCGGAGCACGTTCTGCGACGCGACGTGCGTCGGCTGCTGCCCGGCCGGGGTGTTGCGCACGCCCAGGGACACGGCGGCGGTGTAGGCCAGGGTCGCGGCGCCCACGACCATGAAGGTGAGCGTCCATCCGGCGCTGCCCAGTGCCATCGACAGCGGAACGGTGGCGATGACCCCGCCGAGCGCACCGAGCGCGCTGGAGACGGACACGACCATCGCGTAGCTGCGCGCGGCGAAGTGGGACGCGACCAGGCGCAGGAGGCTCACCCAGGTCAGCGCGTCACCGACGCCCACGACGACACGGGCGCCCAACGCGACCGGGTAGGAGGAAGCCAACGCGAAGAGCACCTGGCCGAGGCCGAGGAGCACCGTGGCGGCGATGAGGACACGTTTGGCGCCGAACTTGTCGACCAGGACCCCGGTGGGTACCTGCATCGCGGCGTAGACGCCGAGCTGGAGAACGGTGAAGACGGCGAGCGCGGCCGAGCCCACGGCGAACCGCTCGCCCGCGAGCGGGCCGGCGACGGAAAGGGAGCCCCGGTGGAACACGGCGGCCAGGTAGACGATGACGGCGGCGGTCCAGATGACCCATGCCTGCCGCGAGGTGCGGTCCGCAGCCAACTGACAGAACCTCCGGTGTTGGTGAACGGCGATAGCGGACGGTGGCGAGCACCTGGGCGCCCGTCACGGGAGCGCACGACAACCGACCGTGGACGTGGTCCCGGTCGGCACGCGCGCTGGTCACGTGCTGGTGGAACGGAAATGGGGTGGCCGCCTGTCGGCGGGCCGGCCGGAATGCGGCGACGGTGCTCACCGGCTCGAGGAGTACGCGGCGATGCGCTCCAGATCGTGCGCACCGGAACACCCGTCAACCACGGCGTCGAGCGAACTATTCCGGCTGGCCCGGAAATCCCGCCCCAGGTGGGCCAGCACACACGCGGGCGTGAGGCCACGGGTGGCCGCGGGTTCCGCGAGCCGTCGGGGATTTCCGGTTCGTGGAGCCTGGTCGGTTCGTGACCGCCGTGGTCAGCTACCCGGGTGACCGCCTGCTTCGTGGTCTCCGGCTCGCACGATGGGGGAATCGCGCCGCACGTCCCCACTATTACAGCCGCGCACGGTGAGGAACCCCTAGTGCGGGGCCGCGATGGCGCACCACTGGCGGGTGCTCGCCCTGCCGACGCCGAGCCAGCCCCGTGACCTGGGCTGATGCGGACGGGCGTGGCGGTTGGGCCGTTGGAGCAGTGACGCATTCCACGTCGCTCACCGGTCCGGGAGACTACGGACAGCGCACCGAGGGGGTCTCCTGGGCGGTGGGCCACCGGCGACGCGGCTGGCTTCGCCGGCCCGGGCCGGGCCGGGCGACCGTTCCGGAGGGCGCCGTAATGGAACGGGCGGTGTGGTCGATAGCACAGGTGCCGGGGCCGGCATCAACGCTGACTCGTGGTGACCGCGCCCCGGCACGTCCGCTCCGCCCGCGCGGCGCGGGAGGAGGACTGTCCGGCGCTCCGGGCGCAGGGCACGGCCACGGGCCGTCCGGCCTCGGTTGGCTGCTTCTCCCCCACCCCCTTGGTGTTGGGGAGGGCGGGGCGCGCGGTCGCTCCCCGACGGGCCGCTCGGGCGACCTCGACGCCGGCTCGGACTGGACCTGGCGAGGATGAGGTAGCCAACTTGGAGGGGCGGCTGGCCCCGAGGTCCACCCTGCGCTACGCCTGGCCAGCGACGTCGTGCCGGCCGCCCCCTCCCCGGGCGGGGGGCGGGCCCGGCGTGGCGAGGTGCACCCCGTCCTCCTGTCGGGGCTTCCGGGTCGGGGAACACCACCGCTCCGGCGCGGTGACCGGCTTCACAGCTCAGGGCCGCCCCACTGCCACCCAGTCATCGACCAGCGACCGCAGCAGGTGGTACGCGGCCCGGGTGAGCGGTGCCCTGAACACCGCGCCGGTGTTGGCCACGGCGACCACTCCGACGCCCGCGGCGGGAGCGAAGGAGACGAAACTGGTGAACCCCCAGGTCACACCGCTGTGCAGCAGCACGGCGACGCCGTCGGGTGTGATTCGACGGTGCCAGGCGAGGCACGTCTGCTGGGGTGCGTCCAGATCGGCTCGGGGCCGTTGGACGTCCCGCAACGCCCAGGACAACGAGGGGTGACCCGGGGGGACGGCCTCCTCGGGGCGCAGGTGCGCCCGCACGTAGCGGGCGAGCTGGACCACACTGCCCGCGAGGACCCCGGCTCCGGCGAGCGCCGACATGCGCCACGGTGGGGTGCGGCGGCGCCCGTGGTACCCGGTGGCGCGGTGGACCTCTCCGCCGGGCGGGGTGAGCCCCAGGGGCTGACCGACGCACAGGTCGACGGCGGTCGCGTAGTCGCTGCCGAGAGCACGCCCCAGGGCGTGCCCGAGCAGCCCGTACCCCAGGTTGGAGTAGCGCACCCTGGTCCCGGGCCGTTCCCTGGGGGTGGTGGCGCGCACCGCCCGGTAGAGCGCTTCCGCGTCGTAGTGGGCGTAGGGGTTGCGCAGGCCGCCGCGCAGCAGTGCGCCCGCGAGGTTGCGGGGTAGCCGGGGCAGGCCGGCGGTGTGCGTGGCGAGCTGCTGCAGCGTCGGAACCGGGTGCCGGGCCGGGGGCAGCGCCCGGTAGGGCAGGTACCTGCTCACCGGGTCGTCGTAGTGGACGATCCCCTCGGCCACCATGCGAGCCAGGGTCAGCGCGGTGACGGTCTTGGTCACCGAACCCCATTCGAAGTGGGTGTCGGCGGTGACGGGTTCCCTCACCGACCGGTCCGGGGCGCCCAGGCCGACGGCCAGGCCGCCGGTGGCCGTCACCAGGCCCACCACCGCGCCTGTTGCCTTGGCGGCGCTGGCCGCGTGGCGCAACGCGTGCCGGAGCGCGTCCGCGTTCAGCCAGGGGGCTGCCCGCGTCAACTGGTTCTCCTCGGATGGCGCGGCGGGGGAAACCGGGTCGCGCCGGCGGGGAGCGGCGTCCGACCATCCAGCGTCCTGCTCGGTGGGCCGGGGGGAGGTCATCCGCCAACGGTTTCGCGGGTGTCGGTGGCGCCGGTCAGGGTCGCGATGCCCCGGGAAACCAGCAGGGTCCCTGCGACGGCGGCCACCACCGTGGGGTGGTAGTAGTTCCGGAACGCGTCCTCGGTGTCCTCGGGGGGCGCCTCGCTGCCGAAGGGCATCAGCCCGTCCTCGTTCTGCGCGGTGGCGTAGGCGATCCAGGTGTCGGCCGGGAACTCGGGGTCGGGCAGGCAGAGGTCCACCATGAGGAGTTCGCCCACCAGGTCCCACTGTTGGGCCTCCCGGTAGACGTCCAGCCAGACGGGGAGCCAGCGGCGCAGGTAGTCGACCATCCGGCGGGGAAGCCGCTCGGGTTGACCGGCCCAGTCACTGAGGTGGAAGACGGTGTGGGTCATCGCGTAGGCGGTGGCGAAGTCCAGTGCCCAGGGTTCGGAGGCGTTGCCCAGCCAGGTGCGGGCGACCAGCTCGGCTTCGTCGGCGTGGGGTTCCAGGCCGATCAGCCTGGCCGAGTTGGTGAGTGCCAGCTGGCGGTTGGGGAGCAGCTCGCGGGCGTGGGCGGCCCGCAGTCGCCCCAGGTGGGCGAGGAGGACCTCGAGTTCCGGGTGCCGGTAACCGGCCCGGGTGAACATCGCGTAGATCTCCATCGGGTAGGTCTCGACCGGCATCGCCAGTTGCAGCTCGTGGAGGAACGACCCGTTCCCGAGCGCGTTCCAGGCGTAGTCCATCAGTACTGGCGATATCTGGGCCTGCCTGCTCCCGGTGGCGCCTTCGCGGACGGCGATCGACCCGGCCAACGCGAATTCCGCCAGCGGTTTGACGTGGCGGTTGGTGTTGACGTCCAGGACGGGGACGTCGGGAGGGAAGGCGAACAGGTGGGCCGCGCCGTCCAACCACTCCAGGGCGCTCGTACCGACGTGGTGGCCGATGGAGAGCAGCGCGTCCCTCATGAGCGTCCGACCTCCAGCAGGTGTTGGGCGACGGCCACCTCGAGTTGGGTGCGTGGATCGCGGGCCGCGAGCAGGTCGACGTGTTCCAGCAGACCGGCGAGCCCGAGTTCGGGTGGGACGTCGGGTTGCAGCGCGAGCCACCGGGCGAGCCGGGCTGCCGTGTAGGGGTCTCCGCGCAGCAGTGCCCGCGCGGCCCCCCGCGCCAGGTCCTCGGTGCGCCTGCTGGCGGCCAGGTGGACCGGCGTCACCCAACCCGGCAGGGCCATGGTGGAGACCTGCGCCATGAACACGGACCACGGCTGCCACGGGGTGCCGTCGTTGGGGGCGAGTTCGTCGGCGGACCGGGGGTAGGCGGTGCCCTTCCCCGCCCCGGTGAGCTCGGTGAGGACCTCCTCCAGGAACCAGTGGCGGAGCCGGCGGACCACGGAGGTGGTGACGCGGGTGCTGTCGGAGGGGAAGACCGTGACCACCTCGTCGAAGACGGCCAAGTCGTCCGCGAGCACCGGGCGGTTGCGGACCAGGAACGGGGTGAGCGCGTCGACCCCCAGGACCCGCAGCGCCGCCAGTTCCGCCCTGCGGTCGGGGAGGAGGCCGACGTGGTCACTGATCCGGTACGTGTCGTCCGCGCCCCGGAAGGCGCGGACGACACTGGCGGCGAGGGCGTCCACCGCCGTCGTGTAACTGAGCCTGGGCGGTGGATCCGCGTCAAGGCGCGACACCTCGAGCTCCCTTCCCCTCGCCAGAACCGGTTGGTCGTCTCAGCGGCGGGGCCGCTTGGGCTCGGGCGGTTCTCCCGTGGAGAGCACGACCGCCAGCAGCAGGTCGGAGGGCTCCCGGTAGAGGGGCGGGGTGCCCTCCGGCTTCTCCTGGACCTCCTCGAGGTCCGCGACGAGCTCCAACTCGTTCGGCGGGGCGATTTCCAGGGACCGTGCCGCTCGCTCAGTTCTCATGGTCACTCCTCAACCTCTCGAAGAAATGATGTTCGCGGATTTCCGCTGTTCCACACATCATCGTTGTCCGCCGGGAGTAGCGCGAACTATTCCCACGGTAGTGAGAGAAGAAGATCCAGGAAAGAATTCCGGGAAATACTCGACAATGGGGTGACGTGGGAGGACTTGATCGTTCAGGCACGAATGCGATCACTGGTGATCGTCCCGGGGAAGGCGACCCCACGGGTGTCTGCCCCTCCCGCCGCGCCTGACCTCCTCCTTTCCCGGCGGCGGGCAGGCGGCGTCCGGGCCGGACCACCCCGCGTCACCGGCGAGAACGGCCCCGCCCACCGGTGACGCGGGGTGGTCCGCGGGCGGCACCCACACGGGGGGCGGGCTCCGGGATTCCGGGTGGTGTTCGCTCTCCGCGACGGACACGTCAAGCCCGGATAGGGTGACAGCTCCCAGAACCGGCGTCCGGGCGCGGCGGGCGGGGAGGGTCGCGGGGGCAGGGCGTGCCCGGGCCGGGTCCACCGGGGTGCCCCGTCCGAACCGGCGGGTCGGCCCAGCACCCCACTTCCGGCCAGCACACGGTGCGTCACGGCCGGGCAGCCGTGCGTCGACCATCCGCCCGAGTTTCCCCGTCGGGAGTATTCGGAGGGTGACCGCCATCCATACTGGGGCCATGCTGCGCAGGTTCTCCTCTCTTCTCGCGGTCCTCGGCTTCCTGCTGTTGGTCGCTCCGCAGGCCGCCGTGGCGTCGTCGACGGCGGGCGACGTCCGGGAACGGATCGTCGATCTGGCCATCGAGGCGGAGGTGACCGAGGACGGCGCCGTGCGGGTCGTGGAGACGATCGAGTACAGCTTCGGCATGTACAGCCGGCGGGGGATCTTCCGCCACATCCCGGTGTCGTACCCCGTCGAGCGGGCCGACGGGAGCGTCGACGACCTCAAGGAGCGGTACATCGAGGTCGTGGGCGTGAGCGCGACGATGGACGGCGCCCCCGTGGAGACCGCCATCAACCCGGAGGGCGCCGACAACGACGGCTCCGCCGACGTCATCCGCCTCGGTGACCCGAACTCCCAGGTCACCGGGACCCACACCTACGAGATCTCCTACGAGATGCGGGGTCTGCTCAACGCCCCCGAAGGGCAACCGGAGCTGTTCTGGAACGCCTTCGGGGACCAGTGGGAGGTGCCGGTCGACTCGGTGTCGGTCGCGGTCACCGCCCCGGGCCCGATCAGCCGGGTGCGCTGCGCGGCCGGCGACCCCGCCCAACCCGACGTGGACTGCCCGGTCGCGGCGGCCGACGGTGATACCGCCCGCTTCGAGGCCGGGCCTCTCGGGCCGCGCAACGCGGTCACGGTGGTGGTGGCGCTTCCGGACACGGTGACGGTTCCGCCGGCGATGGAACGCACCCGCCAAACCCCCGCCGCTCTCGTGATGTCCAACCTGACCCGACCCGGTGAGGGCGCCGGGATCGGTTCGGGGTGGGTGTTCGGTGGCGCGGCGGTCGTGCTGGGTGGAGCCGGCGCGCTGCTGGCCAGGACCCTGCGGCGCGGTCGCGACTCCTACTTCGTGGGGCAGACCCCGGGCCTGGCGCCGGCCGAGGGACAGCAGGCCCGGGAAGCCGTCCGGGGGCTCGGGCAACGTGACGAGGTCGCGGTCCGCTTCACCCCGCCGGATGACATCCCACCCGCGTTGTGCGGGGCGATCCTCAAGGAGAACGCTGACACCGCCGAGGTGACGGCCACCGTCACGGACCTGGCGGTGCGCGGGTACCTGCGGGTCGAGGAGAAGGGCTCCGACCACGTCCTGGTACGGCTGCGGAGGGCCGACGCGGAACTCACCGACTTCGAGGGCCTGATCCTCAACGGCCTGTTCTCCGGGGCGCGCGACGGCCGCCGAACGATGAAGTCCCTCTCCGGCAAGTTCCACCAGACCCAGAGCTCGGCCAGGCAGCGGATCCTGGACCAGACGACCCGTCGCGGGTGGTACAAGCACCGCCCTGACCGGGTCCGGGACGGTTACCGGATGGGTGGGCTGGCGGTCGCCGCGGGCGCGGCGCTCGCCACCTGGTTCCTGTTGGTGCCCGTCGACCTGGGTCTGCTGGGGCTCCCGGTCGTCCTGGCGGGTCTGGCGATGGCGGTGCTCGCCGGTCGGATGCCGGCGCGCACCGCGCTCGGCTCCACGGCGTTGGCGCAGACCCGGGACTTCCGGCGGTACCTGGAGGTGGCCGAGGCGGACCAGATCAGCGAGGAGGAGCGGCAGACGATCTTCAACCGCTACCTGCCCTACGCCCAGGTGTTCGGGCTGGCCGAGGTGTGGACGAAGAAGTTCGCGGCGGTGGGCGCGGCCGAGCCGGACGGCTGGTACCGGGGACGTCCCGGGAGAGCTGGCTTCTACCCCGCGTACCAGGGCTTCCACCGGTCGATGCGGACCACCCTGCCCGCGGTTCCCCGGTCGAAGGGCAACACCGGCGGGTTCGGCGGTGGTCGCAGCGGGTTCCGGGGCGGGAGCATCGGCGGTCG
>NZ_AGVX02000285.1 GCF_000239155.1 Actinoalloteichus spitiensis RMV-1378 | reverse complement strand
GGGCGGTCGGCGCCCGGCGGCGGCGTCCCTGGTCGACTCCGCTGTCCCGGCGTCCCTCCTCCGGGTGAAGGACGACCCGACCGGCCGGCAGCGCGGAGCTGTTGGACAAGGGCGCACGGGGCGCGTGGCCCCACGCCGTAAGCTCACGAACCATGGACGGCCCCGATCGGACACCCGAGATCCGCGTCTCGGACAAGGAACGCAACGACATCGCCAGCCTCCTCAACGACGCCGTCGGTGAAGGGCGCATCACGCTGGACGAGTACACCGAACGGGTGGGTAAGGCCTACGCCGCCACCACGCGGGGTGAGCTCGACTCCCTCATCGCGGACCTGCCGGTCGCCCACTCCAGGATGGGCGGTGGGGATCCGTCGCCGCTCCCGGTCGCCGCTCCCGGGGGCGAGGTCGACCAGCCCGAGGGCAAGCGCAAGTGGCGGATGGCGATCATGGGCGGGGACACCATCAAGGGGCGGTGGCGCGTCCGCCGCCGGCAGGGCTTCTTCGCCCTCATGGGTGGGGACGAGATCGACATGCGCGACGCCCAGCTGGACGCGCCCGTGGTGGAGCTCGTGCTCGTCTCGATCATGGGCGGGCACACCGTCGTCGTCCCGAAGGGGGTCCGGGTCGAGCACGAGGGGGGCTTCAACCTGATGGGCGGCACCGACATCAAGGTCGACGAGTCCGCCGTGCACCCCCACTCACCCACCGTGCGCATCCGCTCCTACTCCTTCCTGGGGGGCAACGAGATCAAGAACCCCAAGGAGAAGAAGAAAAAGAAGTGACCGCATCCGCTGCCGCCTCCGCGCGGGCCGGGGCACCCCGCGCCGATCAGCCCTCCCCGGCCCGACCGCCCCGAGGGCCGGCGGTCTCGCGTCCGTAGGCTGTCCGGGTGGTGTCTGAAGCCCTCGACGCGCCGGGCGTCGCCGGACGGTCCCCTCGCCCGGACCGCGGGTCGCCGCTGCCGGGAGTACTGGCGCGACTGGTCGCCGTGGCGGGCGCCGGGGCCGTCTGGTACGCCGGGTTCCCTCCTCGTGACCTGTGGTGGCTCGCTCCGATCGCCTTCGCGGTCCTCTTCGCGGTCGTCTCCGGACGTTCCGCCCGTGCGGGTTTCGGGTACGGCCTGGTCTTCGGGCTCGGCTACTTCCTGCCCCTGCTCACCTGGGTCGGCGAGTACGTCGACGTCGGCGTCCTCGCGTGGACGGTGCTCGCCCTCCTCCAGGCGCTCTTCGTGGGGCTGGCGGGAGCGGCGGTCGCGGTGGTGTCCCGGCTGCCGGCCGCGCCCCTGTGGGCCGCTGCGGTGTGGGTGGCTGGTGAGGCGCTGCGCTCCCGCATCCCCTTCGGCGGCTTCCCGTGGGGGAAGGTCGCCTTCGGCCAGCCCGAGGGGGTGTTCCTGCCCCTGGTCTCGCTCGGGGGAACGGCCTTCCTCGGGTTCGCCGTGGTCCTCTGCGGCTTCGCCCTCGGCGGTCTGCTGCGGCTCGGATCCCGCCACGTCGCCGCGCGTGGGACGGGCCGGGGCGACGACGCGCGGTCGCGTTCCGGAGCGGGCGCGCCCCTGATCCGGCGGGCCGTCCCCCTGGTGGCCCTGGCCGCGCTGCCCCCGTTGGCCGGCGGGGTCACCGGGGCGTTCGCGGGTGCCGCTCCCGCCGACGGCACGGTGACGGCGGCGGTCATCCAGGGCAACGTCCCCCGGATGGGCCTGGACTTCGTCAGCCAGCGGCGGGCGGTGCTGGACAACCACGCCGAGCGGACCCGGCTGCTGGCCGAGGACGTGGCGGCGGGCCGGACGGCCCAACCCGACCTCGTGGTGTGGCCGGAGAACGCCTCCGACATCGACCCGGTGCGCAACGCCGACGCGTACCAGATCATCGAGTCGGCGGTCTCGGCGATCGGGGCGCCCACGCTCGTCGGGACGCAGGAGGCCCCGAGTGTGGGCGACCTGCACAACACCGCCCTGCTCTGGCTCCCCGGGCAGGGCCCGGTCGACGCCTACCGGAAGCGGGAGATCCAGCCGTTCGGCGAGCGGATGCCGATGCGCTGGTTCGTGCGTCTCTTCAGCGAGGACGTCGACCGGGTCCAGCGGGAGTTCCAACCGGGGGACGAAGCCGTGTCCTTCGCGATGGGGCCGGCCTCGGTCGGCGTCGCGACCTGCTGGGAGATCGCCTTCGACGACCGGGTGACCAGCACCGTCGGGAGCGGAGCCCAGATCCTGGCGGTACCCAGCAACAACGCCACGTTCGGGTTCACCGAGATGACCGACCAGCAGCTGGCGATGTCGCGGGTGCGGGCGGTGGAGCACGACCGGGCCGTGCTGCTGCCGGCCACCAGCGGGGTGAGCGCGGTCATCATGCCCGACGGTCGGGTGGTCCAGCGCACTGAGATGTTCACCTCGACGGCGCTGGTCGAGGAGGTGCCGCTACGGTCGACCACTACGCTAGCGACCCGTCTCGGTGCGGTTCCGGAGTGGGCGCTGGTGGCGACCGCCCTGGCCGCACTGGGATGGGTCGCCGTCCTGGGACGTCGCGCGCGAGGCGCGCGTCCCGCCCCGGAGTCCGCCGCCGCGCCGCAGTCCGCCGCGACCGCGCGGTCCGACGACGGGCAGTCGGACGGCTGACCGCGAAGCACACGACGTTGCCGGCCGCACTGGGACCGGCGAGGAGGAACGGATGGCCGGAGAAGCCGACACCCCCGAGGACCGCCCGAGCAGCGCCGGCGCGGTACTGGTGGTGATCCCCACCTACAACGAGCGGGAGAACCTCGGCCCGATCGTGACGAGACTGCACGCGGCGGTGCCGGCGGCGCACGTTCTCGTGGTGGACGACGGCAGCCCGGACGGCACGGGGGAGCTCGCCGACGACCTGGCGGCCGCCGACGAGCGGATCCACGTCCTGCACCGCACCGCCAAGGCGGGGCTGGGTGCCGCCTACGTGGCGGGCTTCAGCTGGGCGTTGGAGCGCGCCTACGACGTCGTGGTCGAGATGGACGCCGACGGTTCACACGCGCCCGAGGAGCTGCCCCGGCTGCTGGACGCGCTCGGCAACGACCAGATCGGTGCCGACCTGGTCATCGGCTCCCGGTACGTGGCGGGCGGCAGCCTGGTGAACTGGCCCTGGCACCGCGAGTGGCTCTCGCGGGGGGCCAACATCTACGCGAAGCTGGCGCTCGGCGCGAGGGTGTCGGACATGACGGGCGGCTACCGGGCCTTCCGCCGGGAGGTGCTCCAGAAGATCAAGCTGCACAACGTCGCCTCGCAGGGCTACTGCTTCCAGATCGACCTGGCCTGGCGGGCGATCGAGGCCGGTTTCCAGGTGGTGGAGGTTCCCATCACCTTCACCGACCGGGAGGTCGGCACCTCCAAGATGAGTGGTTCGATCGTGCGCGAGGCCCTCATCAGGGTCACCAAGTGGGGATTGCGGAGGCGGGGCACGCAGCTGCGCGCCCTGGTCACCGGGAAGCGGGCCTGACCGGCCGACCAGACCGCCGCCACGCACGAGGAAAGGCCGCCCGGGAACTTCCCGGGCGGCCGGCGACGGT
>NZ_AGVX02000286.1 GCF_000239155.1 Actinoalloteichus spitiensis RMV-1378 | reverse complement strand
GGTGGGGCGGGGGCGCCCCCAGCCGCTTCGCTGGTCGCCGCGTCTCGCTCGAAAGGGTGGTCTTGCACGGAGCCCCTCATCTTCTCCAGTTGTCGTGCCGAAAACTAACGTTTGTCACCGATGATCTCGAATCGGCCCCGTCGCCGGGTGTCGTTCGAGAGAGCGATCGTCGCTGCTTCGGTGACGTCACCCGCGCCACCGTCACCCGGGCGGCCCAGCGACGGCCCCGTGAACCGGGTTGCCCGCCGTTCGTAGACTTTCCCCGTGACCGAGACCCATTCATCGCCCGGCCCTGCCCAGTTTCCCGTCGGCCTCGCGCCCAAGTGGGAGCCGGTAGCGGTAGAGGCCGCGCTGTACCAGGAATGGGTCGAGCGCGGTGACTTCACCGCCGACGCCAGCAGCGACCGGCCGCCGTTCTCCATCGTGATCCCGCCGCCCAACGTCACCGGTGTGCTGCACATGGGGCACGCGCTGGACCACACCCTGATGGACACCCTCACCCGGCGTCGCCGGATGCAGGGCTACGAGGCGCTGTGGCTGCCGGGCATGGACCACGCCGGGATCGCCACCCAGGCCGTCGTCGAGCGGGAACTCGCCAGCGAGGGGAAGTCGCGGCACGACCTCGGGCGTGAGGAGTTCATCCGCCGGGTCTGGCAGTGGAAGGCCCAGTCCGGCGGGAAGATCAGCCAGCAGATGCGGCGGCTCGGCGACGGTGTCGACTGGAGCCGCGAGCGGTTCACGATGGACGAGGGCCTGTCGCGGGCCGTGCAGACGATCTTCAAGCGGCTCTTCGACGACGACCTGATCTACCGGGCCGAACGCATCATCAACTGGTGCCCCCGGTGCCAGACGGCCCTGTCGGACATCGAGGTCGAACACACCGAGGACGAGGGCGAGCTCGTCTCGATCCGCTACGGTGAGGGCGACTCGTCGATCGTGGTCGCGACCACGCGGGCCGAGACGATGCTCGGCGACACCGCCGTGGCGGTGCACCCGGAGGACGAGCGCTACCGGCACCTCGTCGGGACCGAGGTCGAGCTGCCGCTCACCGGGCGGCGGATCCCGATCGTCGCCGACGAGCACGTCGACCCGGAGTTCGGGACCGGCGCCGTCAAGGTCACGCCGTCCCACGACCCCAACGACTTCGAGATCGGTCAGCGGCACGGGCTGCCGAACCTCACCGTGCTCGACGAACGGGGCATCATCACCGCCGCTGGCCCCTTCGAGGGGTTGGACCGGTTCGAGGCCCGGCCGGCGATCGTGGCGGCCCTCCGCGAGGAGGGCCGGATCGTGGCGGAGAAGCGCCCCTACCTGCACGCGGTGGGGCACTGCGAGCGCTGCGGCACGGTCGTCGAGCCCCGGCTGTCCAAGCAGTGGTTCGTCAAGGTCGGCCCGCTGGCCAAGGCCGCCGGCGACGCCGTCCGCGACGGCCGGACCCGTATTCACCCGCCCGAGATGGCCAAGCGCTACTTCTCCTGGGTGGACAACCTCCACGACTGGTGCATCTCCCGGCAGCTGTGGTGGGGGCACCGCATCCCCGTCTGGTATGGGCCCGACGGGGAGATGCGCTGCGTCGGCCCCGGTGAGGAACCGCCCACCGGTGAGGGCTGGCACCAGGAGACCGACGTGCTGGACACGTGGTTCTCCTCGGCCCTCTGGCCGTTCTCCACCCTGGGCTGGCCGGAGAAGACCCCCGACCTGGAGCGGTTCTACCCGACCAGCGTCCTGGTCACCGGCTACGACATCCTGTTCTTCTGGGTCGCCCGGATGATGATGTTCGGGCTCTACGCGATGGACGGCGTGCAGCCCTTCAACGACGTGTTCCTGCACGGCCTGGTGCGGGACAGCACCGGCAAGAAGATGTCGAAGTCCAAGGGCAACAGCATCGACCCGCTGGAATGGCTCGACCGCTACGGCGCGGACGCCCTGCGGTTCACCCTCGCCAGGGGCGCCAACCCGGGTGCGGACGAGGCGGTCGCCGAGGAATGGGCGGCCGGAGCGCGGAACTTCGGCACCAAGCTGTGGAACGCCAGCCGGTTCGCCCTGATGAACGGGGCGAACACCGGGACCCCGCTGCCCGACCGGGCCGAGCTCACCGACGCCGACCGGTGGATCCTCGACCGGCTCGACGGCGTGGTCGTCGGCGTCGACGAGCTGTTCGAACGCTTCGAGTTCGGCAAGGCCTGCGACGCGCTCTACCACTTCGTGTGGGACGAGTTCTGCGACTGGTACCTCGAACTGGCCAAGACCCAGCTCAACGGTGACGAGGCCAGGGCCACCGCCACCCGCGCCGTGCTCGGGCACACCCTCGACGCGACACTGCGGTTGCTGCACCCGGTGATGCCGTTCATCACCGAGGTGGTGTGGCGGGAGCTGACCGGCGGGCAGGCCCTCGACCGCGCGGCCTGGCCGACACCCTCGGGGGCGACCCCCGACGCCGAGGCCGAACGGCGCATCGACGACCTGCGCAAACTGGTCACCGAAGTGCGCCGGTTCCGCTCCGACCAGGGCCTCAAACCCGGCCAGCGGGTCGACGCCCGGCTCACCGGCACGGCTGTCGACCGGCTCACCGAGCAGCTGGTCGCCGTGCGCGCCCTCACCCGGCTCGACGAGCCCGGTGACGGCTTCGCGCCGACCGTCTCCCTGGAGGTCGGTCTCGCCTCGGGCGAGATGACCGTGGAGATCGACACCTCGGGAGCGGTGGACGTCGAGGCCGAGCGCAAGCGGCTGACCAAGGACCTCGCCGCGGCGGAGAAGGAACTCGCCGGCTGCGAGAAGAAGCTGGGCAACCCGGCGTTCACCGAGAAGGCGCCGCCCGAGGTGCGGGCCAAGATCGAGGCGCGGCGGGAGACCGCCGAGCTCGACATCCGCCGGCTCCGCG
>NZ_AGVX02000287.1 GCF_000239155.1 Actinoalloteichus spitiensis RMV-1378 | reverse complement strand
GTCGACGACGACTTCTTCCGCTCCGGCGGGGACTCGGTCTCCAGCATGCGGCTGGCCGCCCGCGCCCAACGGCAGGGCATCCGGCTGGAGGTGGCGACCATCTTCGCCGAGCGCACCGTCCGCGCGATGGCCGCCGCGGCGGACCGGGCCGCCGACGCCCCCGCCGTCGAGCAACCCATGGCCGAACCCGGCGAGGAGGCGCTGTTCGCGGGGATCGACCAGGACCAGCTGGACGCCGTGCGCTCCCGACCCGGTGTCGTCGACGTCTACCCGCTGGCCCCCATGCAGGCGGGCATGCTGTTCCGGGGCCTGTACTGGCCGGACTCCGACGCCTACTTCAACCAGAACGTACTGGAACTGGTCGGCGAGGTCGACGAGGACGCGCTGCGGGAGGCGTGGCGGCGGGTCGCCGACCGCTACGAGATCCTGCGGACCGGGTTCGTCTGGGAGGAGCTGACCGAACCGCTCCAGTACGTGCGGTCCGACGTGGAACCGCCGTGGACGGTGCTCGACTGGTCCAGCCACGCCCCGGAGGAGCACGCCGGTCTGTTGGAGCGGCTGCTGGTCGAGGACCGGGAGACGGGCCTGGGCCTGGACGCCTGCCCGCTGTACCGGCTCACCCTGGTCCGACGCGGCACCGGCAGCCACTACCTGCTGTGGAGCCACCACCACATCCTCCTCGACGGCTGGTGCCTGTCGCTGATCTGGGGCGACATGTTCCGGATCTACGAGGAGCTGGCGCACGGCCGCGAACCCCAGCTGAGCCCGTGCCGCCCCTACCGCGACTACGTCGGCTGGATCCGGGCCAGGACGGCCCGGGGGGACGGCGCGGAACGCTTCTGGCGGGAGTACCTGGCCGACCTGGCCCCCACCCCGTTCTCCGAGGCCCCCTCCGACCAGGAGGGACTGTTCCACACCGTGGTCCACGAGTTCAGCGAGTCGCTGACCGCGCTGGTGGCCGAGGCCTCCCGCGACTACGGCGTCACCTCCAACGCGATCACGCAGGCGGCGTGGAGCATGCTGCTGGCGTTGCGGTCCGGGGCGCAGGACGTGGTGCACGGCCTCACCATCGCCGGGCGGCCGCCCGAGCTGGCCGGTTCGGAGCACATGGTCGGGTTGTTCATCAACACCATCCCGCTGCGCATCCGGCTCGACCCCGAACGGACGGTGACCGAGCTGCTGTCGGCCATCCACCGCGACCTGGCCACCACCGCCGCCCAGGGCCACGTTCCGCTCGCCCAGATCAAGTCCTGGGCCGGGGGGACCAAGCTCTCGGGTGGGCACGTGTTCGACAGCCTGGTGGCCTTCGAGAACTACCCCGAGGACAACCTTCCCGGCGACGACGAGCTGAGCATCCAGGTCATCGACCTGCACGCCCAGGAGAAGACCGAGTACCCGATCGGCCTGATCGTCCTCCCCCTGGAGAAGCTCGCCTTCCACTTCAACTACGACACCACCCACTTCACCGCCGACGAGGTGGACCGGCTGATCGCCACCTTCCAACTGCTCATGGAGCAGCTGTGCCGCCGGCCCGACGCGCGGCTGCGGGAACTCGACGTGCTGCCCGAGACCGACCGCGCCCTCATCGCGAGCTGGAACGCCACCGGCACCGACGCCCCGGGGCGGCCCGGGGCGGCGACCCTGCTCGACCTGGTCGTCCCACACCGGGACACCACACCGGACGCGCCGGCCGTCGTGGCCGACGACGTGGTCCTCACCCACGCCGAGTTGGGCGCCCGGTCCGCCGCGCTCGCGGACCGGATCGCGGCGGCCGGCGTGGGGCGCGGCCACCTCGTCGGTGTCTGCCTGGGGCGGTCGGCGGCCTTCGTCACCGCGCTGCTGGCGCTCCACCAGCACGGTGCGGTACCGGTGCTGCTCGACCCGGACCACCCGGCGGCCCGGCGGCGGACGATCGCCGCCGACGCGGGTCTGGCGGCGGTCCTGACCGACCTCGACCCGGCCGAGTTCGCCGCGTGGCCCGTCGTGCACCCCGACGGCACTCTCACCGGGGCGAGCGAGGAGCCCCCGTCCCCGCCCCGGTCGACCGACCCGGCCCGGGACGCCGCCGTCGTCTACACCTCCGGCTCCACCGGCACCCCCAAGGGCGTCCTGGTCCCGCAGGCCGGCCTGGTGAACCGGGTGCTCTGGTCGGGCACGGCCTTCCCCACCGAGGAACCGCCCCGGGTGCTGGCCACCGCCGGAACGGCCTTCGACATCGCGCTGTGGGAGGTGTTCTTCCCGCTGGCCCACGGCGGCACCGCGGTGCTCGCCCCGGCCGAGGCCGTGTTGGACACCGACCGGCTCGCCGAACTGGTCGTCGCGCAGCGGGTGTCGGTCGCGCACTTCCTGCCGACCCTGCTCGCCGCGTTCCTCGACGGCCCCGGGGCCGCCGACTGCTCGGGGCTGCGGCACGTCCTCTCCGGCGGGGAGGCCGTCACCCCCGCCCTGGTCCGCGCCTTCCACGACTCGGGGCTCGGGGCCCGGCTGCACCAGGCCTACGGGCCGACCGAGGCGTCCATCAGCGTCACCCACCACACCTGCGTCCCCGAGGACGGGCGGGGCGACCGGGTGCCGATCGGGCGCGCCATCGCCGGCACCACCGTGCACGTCGTCGACGACCACCTGCGGGAGGTGCCGCCCGGCTGCGCCGGCGAACTCGCCATCGCCGGAGTCGCCGTGGGCGCGGGATACCTGGGCGACGAGGAGCTGACCGCCCGCGCCTTCCCCGCCAACCCCTTCGGCGCCGGCCGGCTCTACCGCACCGGCGACCGGGCACGGTGGCTGCCCACCGGGGAACTGGAGTTCCTCGGCCGGCAGGACCGCCAGGTGAAGGTGCGCGGGCACCGCGTCGAACCCGCCGAGGTCGACCGCACCGCCGAGGCCCACCCGGCCGTCCGGCAGGCCGTCACCGTCGCCCACCAGGGCACCCTGGTCACCTTCGCCGTCCCCCGCGCCGACGCCGAAGTGGACCCCGGCGAGCTGCGGCGGTGGTTGGGCCAACGGCTGCCCGACTGGATGGTCGGCGGGATCTCCGTGCTCGCCGACCTGCCGCTGACCCCCAACGGCAAGGTCGACCAGCGGCGCCTCGCCGACCTGGCCGCCGCCGGGGCGTCGACGGCGGTGGCCGAGGCGTCCCGACCACCGTCCACCGAACTGGAAGTCCTCATCGCCCGCTGCTGGGAGGAGGTACTGGGCGTCAGCGGTATCGGCGCCCATGACGACTTCTTCGACCTCGGCGGCCACTCCCTGCTGGTGGTGCGGCTGCTGCGGGTGCTGCGGGAGAACCTGCCCGACGGCGTGCGCTGCGACGTCCCCCAGATCCTCAAGGCCGGCACCGTCGCGGGGCTGGCCGAACAGCTGCTGGCGCCGGTCGCCGGTTCGGGTTCCCGCTACGTCCAGACCCTGAACCCCGACGCCACCGGTGGGGCGTTGTTCCTGGTACACCCCGGTGAGGGCCTGGCCCTGCCCTACCACGGGCTGGCCCCGCTGCTGCCCGAGTGGCGGCTGCACGTCATCTCCGACCCCCGGTTCGGCCAACCCGGCAACCGGTTCGGCACCCTCGCCGACATGGCCACCCGCTACGTCGAGTGGGTGCGCACCCTCGAACCCGAAGGCCCCTTCCACCTCGGCGGGTGGTCCTTCGGCGGGGTGGTCGCCCTGGAGATGGCCCGGCAGATGCGGGCCCACGGCGACGCGGTCACCGACCTGCTCCTCATCGACAGCCACAACCTCAACGCCCTCACCCCCACCGGGGACGTGCGGGAAGGGATCCGGGAGCGGTTGGCCGAGCTGGGCGTGGACGCCGACTCCCCGGAGGGCGTCGACCTCGCCGACGAGTTGGAGCACAACGGCACCCTGGCCTCCCGCTACCCGCAACCCGCCTACCCGGACCGGGTGGCCCTGCTGGTGGCCGGCGGGGAGGACCCCGCCGCGACCCGACCGCGCGGCTGGGACCGCGCCCTGTTCCCCGGCCTGGTCGTGACCTCGGTACCCGGCCGGCACGAGTTGCTGTTCGACGACGACCACCTGCGCGGCACGGCCACGGCCATCCGCGACGCACTGGAGGGATCCCGGTGATCACACTGACGGGAGTGGCGGAACGCGCACCGGAGCGCGTCGTCGAGACCTACGCCGAGGGCAAACCGTACGACCTGTTCTACCTCCAGGTGTCCGGGCTGCGGCTGGTCGGCCGCAAGACCGAGGCCGCCTACCCCGGCCCCGACCGGGACGGGGAACCCGCCGAACGCCTCAAGGGGTGCCTGGTCCAGGCGGACATGCTGCTGGGGGTGGTGGAGCGGGAACAGGTCGCCGAGGACCACGTCGCCGTGTTCCACCGCCCGTTGGACGAGGCCGAACGGACTGCGCTGTTCGCGGCGGCCGTGGCCGACCCGGGAGCCGAGCTGTACTACCCCTTCGCCCAGCTCGGCGACCGGGTCCGCGACGCGGCGGCCGAGTTCGACCCGGACGGTTGGGAACTCACCGAGGAGTTCGCCCGCGAACTCGACCACGCCGAGTCGGTGCTGCGCGACTCCGTGCCGGACCGGCTCGTCGAACTCGGGTTCCGGGGCGGCGTCGCCTACGACGCCGCCTGCTCGACGGGGGC
The DNA here is from genome assembly GCF_000239155.1 of Actinoalloteichus spitiensis RMV-1378. Taxonomy (GTDB): domain Bacteria; phylum Actinomycetota; class Actinomycetes; order Mycobacteriales; family Pseudonocardiaceae; genus Actinoalloteichus_B; species Actinoalloteichus_B spitiensis. Next base: position 19,488 of record NZ_AGVX02000287.1, on the reverse strand, counting down.
GTTCCTCCAGGCCGTCCAACGACGGGTTCCCGAGACCCGCACGGTCGGGCAGGACCTCAGCCCCCAGATGGCCGCCTACGCGCGGTCCCGGGTGGACGAGACCCACTGCGGCGACAGCATCAGGCCGGCCATTCCCCCGGGCAGTGCCGACCTGGTGATCTGCCGCCACCTCAACGCGTTCGTGGTGGGCACCGCACAGGCCCACGAACTGCTGGCGGCGGCGGTCAGCCGGTGCCGGGACGGCGGGCTCGTCGTCCTGCTCGGCCACACCCCCATCCTCGTCAGCGCCCCGTGGTGCGAGATGTCAGGGCTGGACGTACTCCAACGCAGCGCGGCCACCCCGTCCGGACACGCACTGTTCCAGTGCTACGTACTCCGCAAGCGGGGGTGAGGAGATGCCAAGCCCAGCGGAACCACCCACCCCACCGACAAGCCCATGGCTGGTCAGCCCGCGCCTGGTCCTCCGCCGGTTCCAGCCCGGCGACGCGGCGGCACTCGCCGCCTACCGCTCCGACCCGGCCATCGCCCGCTACCAGGCCTGGCAGACACCGCTGTCCGTCGAACAGGCCACCGAAACCATCGCCCGCTACCAGCACCACGACCCCGACCGCCCCGGCTGGTTCCCCTACGCCATCTCCCTGAACGGGAACCTCATCGGCGACCTCGGCGTGAACCTGCACGAGAACGGCATGCAGGCCGACCTCGGCTTCACCCTGGCCGCACCCCACCACGGACACGGCTACGCCACCGAAGCCGTCAGCCGCATGCTGGAACACCTGTTCGTCGACCGGTGCCTGCACCGGGTGTCAGCCGAATGCGACCCCCGCAACGACGCCTCCGCACGCCTGCTGGACCGTCTCGGATTAGAACGGGAAGGGCTACGACGGGCCAACACCTGGGTACGCGACGAGTGGGCCGACGACCTGCTGTTCGGGCTGCTGGCGGCCGACTACCACCAGCGAGCGGGGCGTTAACGGAAAAGCCACCGGCGGTGGGGGTTGGGCCGCCCGAGACGGGCGGACTGCCCCCGCCGCCGGGCAACCGGGGACGAGCCGGAGCACCAACCACGTCCGACAGGGAGCCGGCTCCGGGAGGAGTCGGGCGGCCTCCCACGGTGGACGGTTCGAGGAACGGCCAGCTCGATCGCGTCCCCAGGGGACTGCTCCGGGGTACTTCGCCGGACATGTGACCGTCCCGTCTCGGAAGTGGACGCGCTGCCGCGTCCGCCCGGTGGTGGCGAGGTCCGTGCGTCGGGCGTGCTCGCGTGGGGAGCAGTACCCCCTCCCGCACCCTGGCACAGCCCTGACGGCGGGTCCCGTGGTCGGCCGACCAACGGGGCGAGGAAGGACGCGTCGCCGATGACCAGCTGTCCGCCTGATCCCGCCGCACTCGACCTCGGTGGGGCCGAGATGACCGAGGTGTTCGGCGACCGGGGAAGGCCCTGCTTGCCCGTGGCAGCCACCGCGACCGTCCTGCGATCAGGGTCCTGCGATCCGGGGATGAGTTCTGGTGCGCGAGGCTCGCCCACGAGATCCGGGCGTAGCGGGCCATGCCCGACCTCCCGTCGCCGGTGCGGGTGCCGGAGCAGGTGCACACCGACGGCCAGGAGGTGCTGGTCGTCGAGTACTGGTCGACCCGCTCACCCGAGCGGCGTGACCGCCTCACCCGGGCGGTGCGCCAGATCGGGAGCGGTGAGCCGGAGCGTGTCGGGGGATTCGCGCCGCGCGGCCCGCAGGTGCAGTTGGCGAACGCCCCCGGTCGCCGACGGGCCGATCTCCGCTCGGCAGGGGCAGTCCTGGTCGTCGAATCCCGCGAAGCGGTAGGCGACCTCCATCATGCGGTTCCGCTCGGTGCGCCGGAAGTCGGCGACCAGGTGCGCCCCGTTCTGGGCGGCCTGGTCCGAGATCCAGTTGAGGATCACGCCGCCCACACCGAACGAGACCACCCGGCAGGAGGTGGCGAGCAGTTTCAGGTGCCAGGCGGTGGGATGGCGTTCCAGGAGCACGACGCCGATCGCCCCGTGGGTGCCGAAACGATCGCTGAGGGTGGCCACCAGCACGTCGTGGTTCTCGTCCTCGAGCAGGTCGCGCAGGGACTCGTCCGAGTAGTGGACCCCGGTGGCGTTCATCTGGCTGGTGCGCAGGGTCAGCTCCTCGACGCGGCTGAGCTCGCTTTCGGTGGCCCGGAACAGCCGGAGGTCGAGGTCGAGGGTGCGCAGGAACTCCACGTCGGGCCCGGCGAACTCGGACCGTTCTGCCTCCCGGCGGAACTGGGCCTGGACCATCGCCCGCCGCCGTGCGGAGTCCACGGTGGTCGTCCTCGGGGTGAACTCGGGGAGCGAGGGGAAACTGGTCGCCTCCTCGGCGGGGTAGCAGCGGACGTCGGGCAGGTGGAAGGCGACCTCGGCGCGTTCGGTCGGCTGGTCGTCAACGAAGGCGATGGTGTGGTGGGCGAAGTTCAGCCGCTCCGCGATCGACCGCACCGACCGCGACTTGGGCCCCCACCCGATCCCGGCGAGGACGAAGTACTCGGCGATGCCGAGCCGCTCCAGTCGTGCCCACGCGTGGTCGTGGTCGTTCTTGCTGGCGACCGCCTGGAGGATCCCCCGCGCGTCGAGTGCCTGGACCACCTGGAGGATCTCACCGCTGACGGAGACGTCCTCGTCCTCCAGCAGGGTGCCCTGCCACAGCGTGTTGTCCAGGTCCCAGACCAGGCACTTGACCGTGGTGCCGTTCTCGCTCACCGGTCGTCCTTCCGCCGAGGGGAGGTGCACGTTCCGGCTCCACGTCGGGGACGTGGTCGCCCGGGCCAGTGTCGCCGAACCAGCCGGCGTCCTCCACGGCCTTCGGCCAGGGCTCATACCCTTTGCCGCGCGGACCGTCCCATCCAGTCCGATCCCGGTACCGCGACGCCGGGAGCTTCTCCGCCGCCCTGCCCGCGCGAGCCCCGTGGCCGTCAGGGTGGCCTGGCCCTCCCGGGCCACGCCGCCCCTCGGGCGGTACGGCGGTCGTCGTCCGTTCCGGCGTCGCGCAGGGATCGGCCGGTGGGTGGTGCGGCCCGGTGGCTGGGCTGAGGCGGGGTCCGGTCAGGAGAGGAAGACCGTGCTGAGGACCGCGGTGCCTCCGACGAGGGGTCAGCCCGCGCAGCAGGGTGGGCGGGAACCGCCGCCGGACCCGGCTGCGGCGCAGCCCCGAGGGCGCCCACCGCGATGAGGACGACCACGGCCCGGTCGATCGATCGAATCCCCGGCGACGCGACGTTTCGGCGATCACGGCGACGGAGTTGACCCCGGTGGCCAGCAGGATCTCCACGGCGGTGGCCGGCTGGAGGGTCTCGCGGGTCAGCACGTTCGCCAGGACGACGACCAGGATCCCCCTGGGTCACACCGTCGTGGCCACCGTACATGCCGAGCACGGCCCCCGAGGGTGACGGCGGTCAGCCGGCGGGAGGACAGCCCTCGGGGTCCTCGGTGTTCTCCCGTTCCGCCTCCGCCGGCGGGCAGGTGCGGCGCCGGCCCTGGTCACCAGGTCGGCCACCGCGTCCTGGGAGGAGCGGCCCTGGCTGCTGAGGCTGACGAGGTGGCCGAGGGGATCCGGCGGACGGCCGCCAGGCGCGGCCTCGTCCACGCCCCCTGGTTGAGCGGTTCCGCGAGCAGTGGTCCGCCCCGGTGGGCGAGCCACTGGCCGAACGGGGCGTCCGGACGACCAGTGGCATTAAATCACTCGCTTGACTTAATGGTGGCGGGTGAGTTTCCTGGAACCCAGTGGTGATCACCGCGACGAAAGGCACGCATGTCGACCTCCGGTACACCGACCATCCCGGACGACCTGGACTTCGACCCCGACGCTCTCCGCGCCAAGTACCGCGAGGAGCGGGACCGCCGGCTCCGCACGGACGGCAGGCTCCACCACCAGCGGCCGGAGGGCCGTTTCGGCTACTACGCGGAGGACCCCTACACGGGGGCCGAGACCCCCCGGTCCCCCCTGACCGACCAGGTGGACGTGGTGGTGGTCGGCGGCGGCTTCGGCGGTCTGCTGGCCGCCAGCCGACTCCGCCAGGCCGGCGTCCAGCGGATCCGCGTGATCGAGAAGGGCGGCGACTTCGGCGGGACGTGGTACTGGAACCGCTACCCGGGCATCCACTGCGACATCGAGTCCTACGTGTACCTGCCCCTGTTGGAGGAGGTCGGCACCGTCCCCGAGTGGAAGTACTCGCCGGGAGCGGAGATCCTCCGCCACGCCCAGGCCATCGCCAGGAAGTACGACCTCTACCGGGACGCCTGCTTCCGCACCGCCGTCCGGGAACTGCGGTGGGACGAGCGGACCGCGGAATGGGTCGTGGGAACCGACCGCGAGGACCGCATCCGGGCGCGGCACGTGGTCGTCTCCCACGGAACGCTCGACCAGCCGAAACTGCCGGGCATCCCCGGGATCGACACCTTCCGGGGCCACACCTTCCACACGAGCAGGTGGGACTACGACTACACCGGTGGCAGCGCCGACGGTGGCCTGGTCGGCCTCGCCGACAGGCGCGTCGCCCTCATCGGCACCGGAGCCACCGCCATCCAGGTGGTCCCCCACCTGGGGCGGGACTCCCAGCACCTGTACGTCTTCCAGCGGACCCCGTCCTCGGTGGACACCCGGGGGAACCGCCGCACCGACCCCGCCTGGGTGCGGACGCTCACCCCGGGCTGGCAGCGGCGGCGCCGGGACAACTTCCTCGCGGTGGTCAGCGGGGAACGGGTCGAGGAGGACCTGGTCGGCGACGGGTGGACCTCCAGCGCCCGGCTGCTCCAGAAGCTGATCCCCACCGACGCGTACACCGGCCTCTCCCCCGAGGAACGCGAGACGGCGGACGAGATCGCCGACTTCCAGAAGATGAACGAGATCCGGGCCCGCGTGGCGGCCGAGATCGACGACCCGACGACCGCCGAGGCGCTCAAGCCCTGGTACCGGTACCTGTGCAAACGGCCGACCTTCAGCGACGAGTACCTGGCGACCTTCAACCGGGAGAACGTCACCCTGGTCGACACCGCCGACCACGGCGGGGTGGAACGCCTCACCGAGACCGGCGTGGTGGTCGGCGACCGCGAGTACGAGGTCGACTGCGTCATCTTCGCCACCGGTTTCGAGGTCGGGATGTCCGACGTGCTGCGCGGCCGGCTGCCCGTGCACGGGCGGGGTGGGCTGGCGCTGCTGGAGTACTGGCGGGAGGGGCCGCGCACCCTGCACGGCTTCTACAGCCACGGGTTCCCGAACCTCTTCCACCTCGGCGCGCTCCACAAGGCCGCCTCGGTCAACTTCGTGCACGTCCTCGACGAACAGGCCACCCACATCGCCGAGGTGGTGGCGGAGGCGCGGCGACGGGGCGCGCTCGTCGAACCGACCGCCGGGGCCGAGGCCGCCTGGGTCGACGACCTGGGGAGGAACGCCCCCGACCAGTACCGGTTCCAATCCGAGTGCACCCCCGGCTACTACAACAACGAGGGCCGGCCGCGCCCCCGGGGCGGGACCTACGCCGATGGCCCCGTCGCCTTCCACCGCCTGCTCCGCCGGTGGCGTGCCGAGGGCGGGATGGACGAGGTGCTGGGGGCTTCCTCGTGACCGGGGAACCGGGGTCGACCGGGTACGGTGCCCGGCGGGAGCCGGTGGGCGGCGGGCGGTGGGACGTGCGGCGTCTCACCGGACCGAACCGGCTGTGGGGCTCCAACGGTGTGGCGTTCGGCCCGGACGGCCGGTTGTACGTGGCGCAGTTCCTGGCGGGCGTCATCAGCGCCGTCGACCTCGCCTCGGGTGCGGTGGACACGGTCGTTCCCGCCGGCGGTCCGATCCAGTCCCCGGACGACCTCGCGTTCGGACCGGACGGTTCCCTCTACGTCACCGACCTCGTGCCGGGTCGGGTGTGGCGGCGGAGCCCTTCGGGGGAGTACGCGCTCGTCGCCGACGACGTCGTCCTGCCCAACGGGATCGCCGTCGTGGGCGACCGGCTGTTCGTCAACGAGATGCGTCCGGGCGGCCGGTTGCTGGAGCTGTTCCCCGCCGGCGGCGCTCCCGTGGTGCTGGCCGACGAGCTGGCCATGGGCAACGCGATGCAGCTCGGGCCGGACGGGTGGCTGTACTACCCGCACATGCTCACCGGCGAGGTGTTCCGGGTTCCCGTCGACGGTGGCGGGCCGGAGCTCGTGGCGGAGGACGTCCACCACCCGGTGGCGGTGCGCTTCGACCCGGCCGGGGACCTGCTCGTGCTGTCGAGGGGCGAAGCCGGCATCGTGACCCGCCTCAGCCGGTGGGGGGCCGGGGAACGCTCGGTGGTGTCCAGCGGCATCGTGGGGCTGGACAACGCCGCCTTCGACGCTGGGGGCCGCATGTTCGTGTCCAGCTACGCGAGTGGCGGCATCGCCGAGCTGCGGCCGGACGGCCGGTCACGGCAGATCGTGCCCCGGGGGCTGAGCGGCCCGTTCGGCGTCACCGTCGACCTGGGCGGAGGGGTGCACGTCGGGGACCACTACCGGCTGGCCTCGCTCGAGGACGGGGGGACCGTGACCACGCGGGAGCTGTTGCCGTTCACCCACGCCCTGACCTGCGACACGCGCGGCGTGCTCCACCTGACCTCCGAGTTCGGCGAGCTGCGGACCTACGACCCCGGCACCGGGGCGGACCGGACGCGGGTCGAGGGGTTGGTCACCCCGGTCGGGGTGGCCGCGCGGGACGACGGGACCGTTCTCGTCGCCGAGTCCGGCGGGGGCCGGGTGGTGGTCGTCGACCAGCGGGACACGGTGACGGTGCTCGTGGACGGCCTGGACCGCCCCGTCGACGTCGCCGTCGACCGGCAGGGGCGCTGCTACGTCACCGACGAGGCCGCCGGGGTCCTGCACCGCGTCGACGACGGCGTCGCGGTCCCCGTGGCGGAGGGCCTGGACCTGCCGCAGGGCCTCGCGGTGCGCGGCGGGGACCTGCTGGTTCTGGAGGTCGGCCGGCGACGGCTCATCGCGGTCGACCCCGACACCGGTGAGGTCAGGGTGGAGGCGACGGACCTGGCAGTGGGCGCGCCCCCCGGGGCGCCCCGCACGCCGACGGCCCTGACCGCCGCCGGGATGCCGGGTGTTCCCCGGCCCTTCGCCGGGCTCGCGGTGGGCCCCGACGGGGCGGTCTACCTGTCGGCGAACGGGGAGGGTGGCGTGCTGAAGCTCATCGCGCGGTGACCTCGCGGTGGGGCGGAGCCGCGCGAGCGGCGGCTCGCGCACCCGTTCCCCCGGCACCCACCGCGCCACCGGACGGGGCGAGGGCCGGGCGGGCCGGTCGGCGCGGAAGTCGATCCCTGGGCCACCTGTCCGGCGCGGCCTTCCCCCATCAGGGTGGCGACCGAGGCACATCCGGGGTTGACCCTGGTACCCAGTGGAGTGATGCCGTGGGGGACGGCGCCGCCGCCCCCGCATGCACGGCGGCGCACGGCACCGCGTTCGGCGCGGTCCCGGTGAACCCCCGGAGAGGAACGCACTTGTCCCAGCACCGAGGCGGAGGAACGACCGTCACCACCCCGCGAGCCGAGCACCACGACGAACCGCTCGGCATCGGCGATGCGTCCCCTCGGCTGTCCTGGCGGCTCCACTCCGACGAACCGGGGTGGCGGCAGGCCGCCTACGAGATCGAGGTGACCGACCCCGCCACGGCGACGACGACCACCACCGGCCGGCTGGACTCACCGGACAGCGTGCTCGTGCCCTGGCCCGGCGAACCGCTGCGATCCCGAGCGCGACGCGGGGTGCGGGTCCGGGTGTGGGGCGCGGGCGAGGACCTGCCGACGGACTGGAGCCCGAGGCTGTGGGTGGAGGCGGGGCTGCTGCGAGCCGAGGACTGGCGCGCCGGGTTCGTCGCCCCCACCGAGCTCCCGGGCACCGACGAGACCGCCGCCGTACTGCTCCGGCACTCCTTCGTGGTCGGCGAGCGGCCGGTGACGGCACGGCTGTACGCGTCCGCGCTCGGCATGTACGAACTGGAACTCAACGGGCGCCGGGTCGGCGACCACGCGCTCGCACCCGGCTGGACGAGTTACCACACCAGGTTGCGCTACCAGACCTTCGACGTCACCGACCTCGTCTCCCCGGGCGAGAACGTCCTGGGTGGCTGGCTCGCGGAGGGGTGGTACCGGGGCAGGCTCGGCTTCGCCGGGGGTACCAGGGGTATCTACGGCGACACGACGGCCCTGCTGGTGCAGCTGGAACTCGGCTACGCGGACGGCCGCGTCGAGCTGGTCGGCACCGGGCCCGCCTGGCGGTGCGCCCCGTCCCCGATCAGCTCGACCAGCATCTACGACGGTGAACACTACGACGCCAGGGCGGAGCGGCCCGGGTGGTCGCGGCCCGGGTTCGACGCCTCGGAGTGGTCCGAGGTCCGCGTGGTGGAACGCGACCCGTCGACGCTCGTCGCCCCCACCGGCCCGCCGGTGCGGCGGACGGAGGAGCTGCGTCCCGTCGCGGTGACCACCTCGCCCTCGGGGGCGACCATCCTGGACTTCGGCCAGAACGTCGTCGGACGCCTCCGCCTGACCGTCCGGGGCGAGGAGGGGACGCACGTGCGGATCAGGCACGCCGAGGTGCTCGAGGACGGTGAACTCTGCGTCCGGCCGTTGCGGTCCGCCCGGGCGACCGACGGCTACGTGCTCGACGGGTCGGGGCCCCGGTCCTGGGAGCCGAGGTTCACCTTCCACGGTTTCCGGTACGCCGAGATCACCGGGGACGCTGACCTCGTGGACGTCGTGGCGCGGGTCTACCACACCGACATGCGGGCGACGGGCAGCTTCCACTGCTCGGACCCCCTGGTGAACCAGCTGCACGCCAACGTGGTCCGGAGCATGCGCGGCAACTTCGTCGACATCCCCACCGACTGCCCGCAGCGGGACGAACGGCTCGGGTGGACCGGTGACATCCAGGTGTTCACCCCGACGGCGGCCTTCCTGCACGACTGCGCGGGCATGCTGTCGTCCTGGCTGCGGGACCTGGCCGCTGAGCAGTTGCCGGACGGTACGGTGCCCTTCTTCGTCCCGGTGGTGCCGGCCCGGCGGTGGAACGACTCCCCGTCCCCGGCGGCGGTGTGGGGCGACGCGGCGGTCCTGGTGCCGTGGGAGTTGTACCAGCGCTTCGGTGACGTGCGGGTGCTCCGCGACCAGTACGACAGCGCCCGGTCCTGGGTGGACCGCGTCGCCAGGGACGCCGGGCCCGACCACCTCTGGGACGACGGCGAGCAGTTGGGTGACTGGCTCGACCCCAGTGCACCCGCCGACGACCCGGCCGGGGGGAAGGCCGACCCGCACCTGGTCGCCACCGCCTACTTCGCCCGGTCGGCGTCCGTGGTCTCCGCGATGGCGGGTGTGCTGGGCGAAACCGCTGACGAGGAGCGGTACGCCGCGCTCGCGTCGAGGGTCGCCGACGCCTTCGTCCGCCGCTGGGTCGGGCCCACCGGCCGGGTCGAGGACGACGCCCAGACGTCGTACGCGCTCGCCCTCCGCTTCGGGCTGATCCCTCCCGGGCCGGCCCGGGAGGGGGCGGGGAGGCGACTGGCCGAACTCGTCCGCGACGGGGGGTACCGGATCGGGACCGGGTTCGCCGGAACACCGGTGATCTGCGACGCGCTCACCGAGTCCGGCCACGTCGACACCGCCTACGCCCTGCTGATGCGGCGGGAGTGCCCGTCGTGGCTGTACCCGGTGACACGAGGCGCGACGACCATCTGGGAACGTTGGGACAGCCTGCTGCCCGACGGCACCGTCAACCCAGGCCAGATGACCTCCTTCAACCACTACGCGCTGGGCGCGGTGGCGGACTGGCTGCACCGCACCGTGGCCGGACTCGCCCCGGCCGCTCCGGGTTACCGGCGGCTGCTCGTCCGCCCGGTGCCCGGTGGCGGTCTCACCCACGCCTCGGCCAGCCACGACACCCCGTACGGCACGGCGAGCGTGGCGTGGTGCCGGGCGGACGGCGAGCTGGGCGTCGACCTGGTGGTGCCCACCGGGACGACGGCCACCGTGGTCCTGCCGGGGCGGGCACCAGTGGAGGTCTCCTCGGGTCGCCACCACTGGCGGGTCCCGTTCGGCGGCTCCCCCTCCTGACCGGGACGGGAACGCCGGTCACCCGTTCCTCGCCAGGCCGCCGTCGGCGGGCCCCCGTGCGACGGAGAACGGCACGCGGACGACACGGCCCACGCGACGGCCGGCGACCAGCGACCGGGCACTACCCCTGGCCGGCGCGTGACTCCACGTCCCACCCGGCCGGGAACCACCCGCATCCAACTCGTGACGTTCCGCTGGCAACACCCCCACGGCCACGGACGATGATCCTCCAGTGAGGACAACACTGGGGGTTGGATGAGATCGAACTGCGTCGTCGACGTCAACGCCGACCGAGCCGTGCTGTGGCACGTCGACACGGGCCCGAACCTGGGAATATCCCGACTGGGAGGAGCCTGGGTTCTCGAGCGCGACGACCCGAGGGTCGCGGACCTCGTGTCGGACCGGTGGCTGCTCGCCACGGCGAGAGCGAGGAGGGAACTCGATGTCCTCTCCTCCCCCGACGCGGTGCACATGGACACCGCGCGCACCGTGGGGGCGATACGCGAGGAAGTTCACCGCCTACAGCGGATCTACCTGGAACACCCCCAGGCGGAACGACTGGTGGAGCCCGAATGGCCGAACATCCCCAACCCTCCCCAGGAAGGCCCAGTGGCCGGCGGGTCCCCTCCTGACCTGGTGCACGACGCGCTCATGCTCGCGCGCTGGCTGGACAGGATCGCGAACCTGTGGGACCAGATCGAGAGGCAACGTCTGGCCCGGCCCTACATGTCCACGGGTACCGGTAAACGGGTCTGTCCGATCAGCATCGAGGTGGCTGCCGCGTGAGCAGTGAGTTCGTAGCACTGGATGTCGAGACGGCCAATGAGAAACGCGGATCGATCTGCGCGGTCGGACTGGTGACCGTCCGGGACAGCGAGATCGTGCACCGTTACGAGACCCTGTGCGTCCCTCCCGGGGACCTGAACTACTTCACCCCCCGGAACATCGCCGTGCACGGCATCACCCCCGACCACATCAGCGGAGCGCCGAAGTTCGCCGAGATCCTCCCCACGCTGGTCGCGTACATCGGCGGCCGGGTCGTCGTCGCGCACAACGCCTCGTTCGAGCGGTCTGCACTGCTGCGGGCCTGCGAGACCGACGGGATCAGCTACCCTGCCGTGACCTTCGGCTGCACCCTCCAGTGGTCCAAAGCGCTGCTCGACCTGGAGAGCTTCCGGCTCCCCGTCGTGGCCGACCACCTCGGCGTGGCACTGAACCGCCACCACGACGCCCTGAGCGACGCGGAGGCCTGCGCGCGGATCTGCCTGGAGCTGATGAGCCGCGCGGATGCCGACACCGTGGACGGGCTCGCCAGCAGAGCGGGCAGCCGGTCGGCACCCCTCGGCGGCAGGATGCAGGAGTCCATGCCCGCGCCCGCCCGGCCCACCGATAACCCGGCGGTCAGCGGAACCCCGGCGCACCAGGAGGCTCCCTTCCGTGGGAGCGTCGTCGTCATCACGGGACGACTGTCGACGTCGTCACGGTCGGAGGCCGAACGGTTGGTGACGGCCGCGGGAGGGACCGTCGCGACCAGGGTGACTCCGCGCACCCGGTACCTGGTGATCGGCGACGGGTACCGGGGCGACCTGGCAGGGTTCCACGGCGCGAAGGTGCGCGCCGCCCTGACGATGATCGAGAGGGGCAGCGGTATTCGGCTGCTGTCCGAGACGGACATGCTCACGATGCTGGGATCGTTGGAATCCACCGCTCAGGACCGCAACGGTTCCACTCGCACCGCGAACCCGAGATCACCTTTTCGCAACCCGAGCACTGCCTGAGCTACTGGGACTGGCACAACAAGTCGCTGGCAGCGGGATCGAGAGCCCTCGGCGGCGAGGAGTGCCGCGTCTGCGGGTCCCCGGTCTCGGCCTCCGCCGCATGGCAGCACCGTGACCGCCACGTGTGTGGTTCGTCGTGCAACGAGCGGCTCAAGCGGATCTTCCGAAGGATGGTGCGGAACGGAGCGGTTCGCCCCTACTCAGAAGGTTGGCCGCCGGAGGGGCTCTACCCCACCGGGTAGGCCTGCCGATCACGGTGCGCGGGGACAGCGGACGGCACCACCCGCAAGCTCGGCGCGGACTCGCCTCCCCTCGGCGGGTGGTGCGGCTCCCTACCGGAGCCGCCACCACACCTCCCGTTCGAGTGGGCCTGGCGCCGCTCAGCGGGGACCTCGCTCAGCTCGACCCGTACCCAACCGGCACTCGCAGGTCACCGACCAGCACCTGTCGACGGCGGACGGCGACCAGGTCGGCCGCCCCACGCTTCCCGGAGCGTTCCGTTCGACGCCAGGCGGCGGCGAACCCTCTCGCGGCAAGCCCAGCGGAACCACTCGGCTGGTGGACTCGGGACGCACGGCGGATCGGACCCGCGCTCGGTACGCTCGCCGAGGTCGCGCCACGCCTCACCAGGAGGGCCCTCGGGTGCTCGCGTACGTTCTCGGCGTCGTGTTGTTCGTGCTGTGCTTCTGGTTCTCGGTCTCCCTGCACGAAGCGGGCCACATGTGGACCGCTCGCGCCTTCGGGATGCGGGTCCGCCGGTACTTCGTGGGTTTCGGGCCGACGATCTTCTCCTTCCGACGGGGGCACACCCAGTACGGCCTGAAGGCGATCCCGTTGGGTGGTTTCTGCGAGATCGCGGGGATGACCTCCCTCGACGAGGTCACCCCCGAGGAGGCTCCTCGGGCGATGTGGCGGTTCCCCGTCTGGAAGCGGACGGTGGTGATGGCGTCCGGCTCGGTCATGCAGTTCGGCCTCGGGTTCGTGATCCTCTACCTGATGGCCACGACGATGGGGCTGCCGAACCTCGCTGGTGTTCCCCAGGTGGAGTCCGTCGCCGCCTGCGTGCGGGACGCGAGGACCCCCGAGGAGGTCAGCGCCCCCCGGTGCCAGCCGGGTGACGCCGCACCCGCCCGGGACGCGGGCCTCCGGCCCGGTGACCGGATCGTCTCGGTGGACGGGGTCTCCACCCTGACCTACGCGGAGGTCATCGCCGCCGTGCGGGGCTCGTCCGGCCCGACCCGGCTGGAGATCGACCGTGACGGCCGGACCGAGCCCGTGACGGTGGACGTGCGCCAGGTCCAGCGGCCGGTGGCGGTGCCCGGGGAGCCCGCGCCGGAGATCCGGACGACGGGCACGATCGGCGTGTCCTTCGTCCGCCAGTTCGAGTACGGGCCGGTGGCGGCCGTCGCGGGCACCGCCGTGTTCACCGGCGACATGGTGGTGCGGACCTTCCACCGGCTGGTGGAGTTCCCCCAGCGGATCCCGGCGGTGGTGTCGGCGATCCTCGGGGAGGAGCGTGATCCGGAGACGCCGATCAGCGTGGTCGGGGCCAGCCGCATCGGCGGTGAGGCGGTCCAGCACGGCCTGTGGCCGCTGTTCCTGCTGCTGCTGGCGAGCCTGAACTTCTTCATGGGCGTCTTCAACCTGCTGCCGCTGCTGCCGCTGGACGGCGGTCACATCGCCGTCGGCTGGTACGAGCGGGGCAGGGACGTGGTGCGCGGGCTGCGCGGCAGGGCGGCGGGCGGTCCCGTCGACTACAACCGGCTGACCGGGGTGACGCTGGTGCTGGTCCTCATCGGCGCCGCGGTGATGGTGCTGACGGTGACGGCCGACATCGTCAACCCCGTCCGGTTGTTCTGAGGTCCCGCGAGGGCCGGGCGCCCTGCCGGGGCAGACGGGTGGCGGAGGGCCGGCGCCTGTGGCGGCGGTGTCCGGCTGGGCTCGGGCCGGTGGGGCCGTCGGGCACCGGGTAGGCCGGTGACCCGGCTGCTCCCAGGCGGCCGTCGGGGCGGGGAGCGCCCGGGGGGACGTCGAGGGTCCGGACGGGCCGGGACCGTGCGGGGCGGGGACCGAGCGTTCCCCGAGGCACCAGCGGTGGGGAGCGGGTGCGCGACGGCGGCTCGCCCGGACGGCACCGGGCCCGTCCGGGCCCTCCCCCCTGGCTGGCGCACTCGCGGGTTCGGGGTCGACGCGGGTGCGCGGTGAGGTCCGGGTCCGAACCGCGCGGACCTCCGCCGGCTACCCCGGCCCTTCCCCGGCTCGTTCGGTCCGGGGACGCCCCGCCGGTCCGTGTTCCGGGAGGCCGTCGGCCCCGGTGCGCGGTGCGCGGTGCGCGGTGCCCAGCGACTCAGGAGCGCGGTGCGTGCCGGGCCGCCGACCGGAACCGGGATGCGGATCGCGCGGGACGTCGGTGGTCGGATGGCCGCGGTCCGGTCCACGCGGCGACATCCTCAGCCGCCGGTGGGCACGCCGCGGGGGGCCGGGGACCGCCCGGGGGTGGGCACGTTCCAGGCCAGGCTGATGGTGTCGGCGTCGAGCACGGTGGCTGGGGCGCCCTGCGCCACCACCCTGCCCTCACGCAGCAGGACGCAGTGGTCCGCCTCCCGGGCGGTCTCGAGGTCGTGGGTGACCCGCACCACCGTCGTTCCCCGGTCCCGCGCCGCGCGCAGCGCGTCGTCGATGAGGGACCGCGCGTTCAGGTCGAGGCCGGCGGCGGGCTCGTCCAACAGCAGCAGGTCGGCCTGCTGGGCGAGTCCCTGGGCCACCAGCGCGCGCTGGCGTTGGCCGCCCGAGATCGCGCCCAACTGCCGCTCGGCGAGGTCGGAGATGCCGAGCTCGGCGAGGCACTCGTCGATGACGGCCCGGTCGGCCCGGGTGAGGCGGCGCCACGGGCCCCGGTGCGCCCACCGTCCCATCGCGACGGTGGCACGGACGGTGATGGGCAGGGCGTCGGAGACCTCGCTGCGTTGCGGGACGTAGGCGGGTGGGCGCGGGCCTCGGCCGAGGACGCCGCCCGAGGTGGTCGGCAGTGTCCCGGCGATCACGTTGAGCAACGAGGACTTGCCCGCGCCGTTGGGTCCCAGGATGGCGGTCACCCGTGCGCGGGGGATACCTGCCGTGACCTGGTCGAGCACTCGAACGGGGCCGTACCTGGCCGAGACGTCACGGACTGTGATTCCTGGCACTGAATCGCTCATGGTACCCCTTCCCGGGTTTGATGAAAATGGTTATCACTATAGGGTGCGTCGCCATGGACATTCTGCTGCCGTTCGAGGTGGCCTTCGTGCAGCGGGCTCTGGTGGCGGGCGTGCTCGTCTCGCTGGTCTGCGCGCTCGTGGGCACCTGGGTGGTGCTGCGCGGCATGGCGTTCCTCGGGGACGCGATGTCGCACGGAATGCTCCCCGGAGTCGCCCTGGCCTCGCTGCTCGGCGGGAGTCCCCTGGTCGGGGCCGCGCTGAGCGCGGGGGTGATGGCGCTGGGGGTGAACGCGTTGGGACGGACGCGCCGCATCTCCCGGGACACCGCGATCGGGTTGCTCTTCGTTGGGATGCTCTCGACGGGCGTCATCATCGTGTCGCACTCCCGGTCCTTCGCGGTGGACCTGACCGGCTTCCTCTTCGGGGACGTCCTGGCCGTGCGCGACGGCGACCTGGTGGGTCTCGCCGTGGCGCTGGCCGTCGCCGCCCTGGTGTCGGCGCTGGGGTACCGGGCGTTCCTGGCCCTGACCTTCGACCCGCGCAAGGCGCACACCCTGGGTCTGCGCCCGCGGCTGGCGGAGGGGCTGCTGCTGGGTCTGGTGACCCTCGCGATCGTCGCCTCGTTCCACGTGGTGGGCACGCTGCTGGTCTTCGGACTCCTCATCGCACCGCCGGCGGCGGCGGCGCTGTGGGCCAGGCGCGTGCCGGCGATCATGACCGGCGCCGCCGCGCTGGGGATCACCGCGAACGTCGTGGGACTGCTGGTGTCCTGGCACTTCGGGACGGCCGCCGGAGCGACCATCGTCGCCGCCGCCGTCCTGCTCTTCGTCCTCTCGGCACTCGCCGCCCGCCTCGTCCGGCGCGCGCCCCGTGCCGAGCCAACCCCGAACGACCACCACGAAAGGACCGAGTACCAACCGTGACACGGCAACAGCACACGCGGGCCGTCCGGCTCGCGGCTGGGCTCGCGTCGGTGTCCGTCCTGATCGCGGCCTGCGGCAGCACGACACCGGCGGAGAGCCCGGCCACCGACGAGGAGGACGTGCCCCACGGCTACGTCGAAGGCGCCGAGGAGACCGCGGAGGCGCAGTCCCGGCTGGTCATCGCGGACGCGGAGACCGGTGAGGTCAGAGTGCTCGACCTGATCGACGAGGAGGTCCACGAGGTCGGCCAGGTCGAGGGCGTCGGCGGAATCGCCGGTGACGGCCGCTTCGGTTACGTCGCCGCCGTCGACGACACGGTCCGCGTCATCGACAGCGGTTCCTGGATGGTCGACCACGGGGACCACGTGCACTACTACCGGGCCGAGGTCCGGGACGTCGGCGCCGTCGACGGCGTGGACCTCACCGACGCCTTCAGCGACCCCGTCGTCGCCGCGCTCTCCTCCGCCGACGGCCACACGCTGGTGTTGGACCGGGCCGAGCTCGACGGCGGATCAGTGGTCCCCCGGGTCGAGGAGGTCCCCACCGCCGGCCCCTCGGCCACCGTCCCCTACCGGGAACACCTGTTGGCCCCCACCGGCGACGGCGCAGTGGAGGTCCTGGACCGCGACGGGGAGGCCGTGTCGACCCTCGACGTGCCCTGCGAGGACCCGCGCGGTCAGGCGCTGACCCGCCGGGGAGTGGTCTTCGGCTGCGCGGACGGCGCCCTGCTGGTCACCGAGGACGACGGCCGTTTCGAGGGGGAACTGATCGCCTACCCGGAGTCGACGTCCGGCGAGCGGCTCACCGCCTTCCGCCACCGGCCCGGCAGCACCACGCTGGTCGGCCCCGCCGGGGAGGAGGAGGGCTGGCTCCTCGACGTCACCGGGCGGACCTGGTGGCACTGGACGACCACCGAGCCCGTCGTGGCCGCCAACACGGCCGGCGAGGGCTCCGCCGTCCTCGTCCTGACCGCTGACGGGGTGCTGCGCGGGCTCGACCCGGACACCGGCGAGGAGACCGCGGCGGTGCCCCTGCTGGAGCCGGATGCCGCCACCGGGACACCCGCCCCGGTCATCGAGGTCGACACCAGCCGGGCCTACGTCAACGACCCGACCTCCGGCGTGATCCACGAGATCGACTACAACGACGACCTGCGGGTCGCCCGAACCCTCGAGGTTCCGGGGCTGGCCAGCCACATGGTGGAGACGGGACGATGAGCCGCCGCGCACGCCGCCTCGCCGAATCCCTGCTCGCGCTGACCACCGGACTGGTGGTGGCGGCGACGACCGGGTGCTCGACCGCCGAGGCCGACCGCACCGAGGTCGTGGTCACCACCAACATCCTCGGCGACATCACCCGCAACATCATCGGCGACCAGGCCGAGGTGACCGTGCTGATGCGCCCCAACGCCGACCCGCACTCCTTTGGGATCTCAGCCCGGGAGGCGGCACTGGTCGAGCGGGCCGGGCTGCTCGTGCACAACGGGCTGGGCCTGGAGGAGGGGATGCTCCGCCACGTCGCCGCGGCGGAGGAGGCCGGGGTGCCGGTGGTTCCCGCCGGTGACCACGCCGACCCCCTCGACTACACCTCGGACGAGTCCCGGGGGGAACCCGACCCCCACTTCTGGACCGACCCGCTGCGGGTGGTGTCGGTGGTCGAGGAGATCACCGACCGCGTCGTCGAGCACGTCGGCGGCGTCGACGAGGACACCGTGCGGGCCAACGCCGACGCCTACCGCGCCGAACTCGAGGCGCTGCACGAGGAGATGGCGGAACGGTTCGCCGAGATCCCCGCCGACCGGCGCCAGCTGGTCACCAACCACCACGTGTTCGGCTACCTCGCCGAACGCTACGACTTCGAGGTCGTGGGCGCGGTGATCCCCAGCGGGACGACACTCGCCTCCCCCAGCGCCTCCGACCTGGAAGAACTCGCCGGGGCGGTGCGCGACGCCGGGGTAGCGGCCATCTTCGCCGACTCCTCCCAGCCGGACCGGCTCGCGCAGGTCCTGGCCGACCACGCGGGTCTGGACGTGGCCGTGGTCCCGCTCTTCTCCGAATCGCTGAGCGAGGAGGGCGAGGGCGCGGAGACCTACCTGGACATGATGCGGGCCAACACCGACTCGATCTCCCAGGGGCTGCTCGGGCAGCTCTGACCCCCACCCGACCGCACCCGGATCAACGACCGTCGACCCGGGAACACTGACGAGAACAGAGAGCGAACACACTGATGCGAACCTCCCCACGCACGCCGGCCGGACGTGTGAGAGCACTGGCCGTACCGGCCCTCGCCGCCGCGCTCACCCTCAGCGCGTGCGGCGGCTCCACGGAGACCGACGAGGCGACCGACGCCGGATCGGCGACCGGTGGCGGCGCACCCTCGGTCGTCGACCCGATCGTCACCACCTACGACGGCGGCCTCTACGTGCTGGACCCGACGACCCTGGAGATCGTCGAGGACATCGCCCTGGACGGCTTCAACCGGCTGAACCCCGCCGGCGACGACCGCCACCTCTTCGTGTCCACGTCCTCCGGCTTCCAGGTGCTGGACGCCGCCGCCCCGGAACTGACGGACCTGGAGTTCGAGGGCCCCAAGCCCGGGCACGTGGTGCGCCACGCGGGCCGGACGGTGCTGTTCTTCGACGGCTCCGGCGAAGTCGTGATCTTCGACACCGACTCGCTGGGCGGCTCGCTGCCCGAGGCCGACACCTACACGACCCCGGAGCCGCACCACGGCGTGGCGGTCGAGCTGTCCACCGGCGAGCTGGTGACCACGCTGGGCAACGAGGACGAACGCCCCGGCATCGTCGTGCTCGACGGCGACGGCGAGGAGATCGCCCGCAACGAGGACTGCCCCGGTGTGCACGGCGAGGCCACCGCGCAGGGCGAGGCCGTGGTCATCGGGTGCGAGACCGGTGTGCTGATCTACCGCGACGGCGAGATCACCAAGGTCGACAGCCCCACCGACTACGGGCGCATCGGGAACCAGGCCGGCTCCGAGGAGTCAAGCATCACCCTCGGTGACTACAAGCAGGACCCGGACGCCGAGTTGGAGCGCCCCACCCAGATCTCGCTGATCGACACCGAGAACGCGAGCGTGGAGCTCGTCGAGCTGGGCACCAGCTACACGTTCCGCTCCCTGGCCCGGGGCCCGGAGGGCGAGGCCCTCGTGCTCGGCACCGACGGCGCCATCCACGTGATCGACCCGGAGACCGCCGAGGTCGTCGACACCATCTCGGTGATCGACGAGTGGGAGGAGCCGCTGGAGTGGCAGCAGCCGCGTCCCGCGATCTTCGTGCGCGGTGGCACGGCGTTCGTCAGCGACCCCAGCGCCACCGAGATCCACGCCGTCGACCTCGAGTCCGGTGAGATCACGGCGACCGGTTCGTTGCCCTCGGCCCCCAACGAGCTCAGCGGCACGCTGAGCTGACCCGGGGGACTCGCCGAAGTCCTCCACGAAGGGTGGGCGGCGCGGGTTCCCCGCGCCGCC
>NZ_AGVX02000288.1 GCF_000239155.1 Actinoalloteichus spitiensis RMV-1378 | reverse complement strand
CCGGGGGTGGGAGCACCCCCGGCCCCGGGGCGCCGGCGGTCCGGAGTCCCTGCCACCAGGACGATCACACGTTGTAGTGGATGTTCACGGTGGGTGGTGGACGCCTGGCAGGCTGCCAGGATGGCGACAACCCACCACCCCGCGTTGCGGGCCCTGCTCGGCGCGCTGGTCTCGGCCGCTGCCCTCCTCGACCACCCCGTCCTCCCCACCCCGGGTCCCGCTCCCGTCGACGACTCCGCCCCGACGGCCGTCGCGTCCCCCCACCCGCGCGGTGGCGCGGGGGAGAACGCGGCGAAGCCAGGCGGGCGCGAGGACACCGCACGTCGGACGCCCGACCGGGAGGAGTGCCGGACCGATTCGACGGGCCGACGGCCCGGGCACCCCGGTTCCTGCCCGGGACACCGCCCCACCCCGATCCCCCCGACCAGCGGGCCCCTGTCCCTGGCCGACGGCCCCCGGACGCCGTGGCGGCTCTGCGGCGAGGGCCACCACGGCCGCTACGCGTTCTCCCCGGCCGGGGAGCTGCTGCGGTGCGCGCCCACGGTGGCGGCCCACGACGCACCCGACGACGAGTGGCGCTGGCAGCCCGTGCCCGCACGGTCCTGACCCTCGGCGGCCGACCCCGCACCGTTCCGTGCCGCCCCCGCCGGATTCCGCAGGAGCTCCCGCACGTCGGCCAGGACCTCGCCCACCGGCACGTCGGCCACCATCGAGTACTCGTGGACGCACCGGGCGCCTTCCGGGCCGGCTCCGAGCACCCCGCACCGGGGGCACCGGGTGAACCAGGTGAAGTGCACCGGATGACGTGCCCGCCCCAGGGCGGCCGCGTTGATCACGTTGCACGCCTGGAAGATCCCGACGGTGGCGGTGCCCACGGCCTGCGCCACGTGCCGGGGGCCGCTGTCGTTGGCGAGGACCACCCGTGCGGCGGCCAGCACCCCGACCATGCCGGACAGGTCGAGGGTCCCGGGGAACTCCCGCACCTGGTCCCGGAGTCCCACCGGGAGCTGGTCGCGCGCCAGCCGCGCGGTGGCCCGAACCAGCTCGTCCTCGTTCGACGAACCCAGGACGACGGCTCCCGCGCCCTCCCGCACCACCCGCTGGACGACCTCGGCGAACAGGGGCGGGGGCCAGCGGCGTCGCGGGTCCGTCGCGCCCGGGTGGACGACGAGCAGTGGTTCCGCCAACCCGGACAGGGCCGCCGCCGCCCGACCCCGGTCGTCGTCGGTCACGGGCAGCGCGGGGTCCACCGCGACGGGCGGGGCACCCGCGAGGCCGACCACCTCCAGGTGGCGCAGCACCTCGTGCTGGTAGTAGCGGTAGGGGATCGTCCGTTCCAGCGGTTCGGCGTCGGGCGTCGCCGGCCCGACGGTGTGCCGAGCCCCGGTCCGCAGCAGGAACGGGTTGGACCAGCGGCCGCCGCCGTGCAGCTGCACGCCCAGGTCGAGGCGGATCGCGGACACCGAGGCGAGGAACTCCCCCTGGTCGACGCCGTCGTCCGGCTGACCGGGGGTCGGTTCGTGCACCCCGTGGGCCCGTGGCAGCGGCAGGCAGCGGTCGACGGGGCCGGGACGCCCGGCCAGCAGCGCCCGGTGCGCGCCGGTGCCGAGCAGGACGAGTTCCGCCTCCGGGTAGGCCGCCCGCAACGCGGCGAGCGCCGGCATCACGAACATCAGGTCACCGATGCCCCCGCCGCGCAACACCCCGATGCGCCCCACGTCCGGCCAGCGTCCCCCGGACGGACCGATCGGTGGCAACGGCGGTCCCACGTCCTGCTGCCCCACGCCTGACCCCCTCCGGCCGAGTGACGTTCCCACCGAGTACTGCCCGGCGGGGGGCGGGAGAAACGGTGGCCTCTCGCCCGTCCCCACACGGAGGACGAGGAGGAGCAGCAGGAATGACCCCGACCGGCCCGGGTATCCGGCCAGCGACGGAGAGGAGGTGCCCCATGACGGAGCAGCTGGTGGGCGTCGACGGCGCGCAGGCCACCGCCACCCCCGTGTCCCCGGCGGATGCGGGCGCACCGGTGATCGAGGTGACCGACCCGGTCACCGGAGCGCCACTGGGCCGACTGGCCATGGCCAGTCCCGACGAGGTGAGCGACGCGGTCGGTGTGGCTCGCCGCCACCAGCCGGCGTGGGCGGCCACCCCGCCAGCCCGGCGAGGCCGACTCCTCCACGACATGGCCGAGGAGGTCCGCGCCTCGGCGAACCGGCTGGCCCGGCTGAACACGGCCGAGACCGGGCGCCCGTTCTCCCAGGCCCTCGACGGGGTGCTGGCGGGAGCCGCCACGCTCGACCAGTACGCGGAACTCGCGCCGGTGCGTGGTGGACGCACCCTGCTGGGGGACGTGGAGGCCACCGATCTGATGGTGCCCGAACCCCGAGGAGTGGTCGCCGTCCTGACACCGTGGAACGAACCCGTCGCGGTGGCGTGCGGGCTGGTCGGTGCGGCCCTGGCGACGGGGAACACGGTCTGCCTCAAACCCAGCGAACGGGCACCGCACGTGGGGCGGGCACTCGGCCAGGTGCTGTGCGCGGCGCTCCCCGACGGTGTCCTGGTGCCGCTGACCGGCGACGGGACGGTGGGGGCTGCCCTGGTCGAGGACCCCCGGGTGGACCTCATCGCCCACGTCGGTTCCACCGCCGCCGGTCGTCGCGTCCTGGCCGCCGCGGCGGTGCGGGGCGCGGCGGTGCTGGCGGAGAACGGGGGCAACGACCCGCTCCTCGTCGACGCCGACGTCGACCCGGTGTGGGCCGCCCGCCAGGCGGCGGTCGGGGCCTTCACCAACAGCGGGCAGATCTGCACCGCCGTCGAACGCGTCTACGTCCACCGGGCGGTCGCCGACCGCTTCGTGGCGGCGCTGGTCGACCAGGCCCGCCGGTACCGGGCGAGGCCACGCGACACCTCCGAGGTGGAGATGGGGCCGCTGGTCGACGTCCGGCACCGGGCCCACGTCCACCGCCACGTCACCCAGGCCCTCGACGCCGGTGCCCGGCTCGGCTGCGGTGGCGACATCCCGCCAGGCCCGGGCTCCTTCTACCCGGCCACGGTGCTCACCGGCTGCCTGCCCGAGATGGCGGTGTTCCAGGAGGAGACGTTCGGCCCCGTCGCGCCAGTGCGGGTGGTCGACAGCTTCGACCAGGCGCTGGCGGAGGCCGGTGCCGACCGCTACGGACTCGCCGCGACGGTGCTCACCGGTTCGATGGCCCACGCCCAGCGGGCGTGGCGGGAACTGCCCGTGGGCACGGTGAAGGTCAACGACGTGTTCGGTGGGGCACCGGGCGGGGCCGCGCAACCCCGTCGGGACAGCGGCCGCGGATTCGGTTTCGGCCCGGAACTGCTCGACGAGATGACCACGGTCAAGGTCGTGC
>NZ_AGVX02000289.1 GCF_000239155.1 Actinoalloteichus spitiensis RMV-1378 | reverse complement strand
TGGCGGCGGGTGGTGGGGTGGCGGGGCGGAGGGTGAGGCGGTCGACGGTGAGCACCGGGTGGTCGGCGTCGTCGACGAGGAGCAGCGACACCGAGGAGTCGTCGTGCCGGGTCATCGTGGCCCGGGCGGCGGTCGTCCCCGGGGTGTGGGTGTACGACCGCACCCCGCTCCACGAGTACGGGACCAGGGGCGCGCCGTCCTGGGCGGGCAGCAGCCCGGTGGGGTGCAGGGCGTGCAAGGTGGCGTCGAGGACGGCGGGGTGCGCGGCGAAGCCGTCGGCGGGCCCGGGGACCTCGACCGAGGCGTGGGCCGTCGCTCCGTCGCGGCGGACGGCACGCAGCCCCCGGAAGGCGGGCCCGTAGTCCAGGCCTTGGTCCGCGAGTTCCGCGTACAGGGCGGCGGTGTCGACGGCGTCGACCGTTCCCGGCCACGCGGCGGGCGCCGGCCGGGGGCCGTCGGCGCCGAGGGTTCCGGTGGCGTACCGGGTCCACTCGTCGCCCGTCTCGGGGCGGGCGTGCACCGTGAACGCCCGGTCGCCGTGGGCGTCGGCCGGGGCCACCACGACCCGCAGCACGAGGGGTTCGTCGAGCACCAGCGGGGCGAGGCTGGTCAGTTCGGTCACCTGGGGGCGGCCGACCTCGTCGCCGACGTGGAGGGCCAGGTCCACCAGGGCCGCGCCGGGCAGCACGGTGCGCCCCAGCACCCGGTGGTCGGCGAGCCACGGCGTCGTGCCGGGGCACAACCGGCCGGTGAACAGCACCTCGCCGGAGCCGGGGACGTCGAGGACACCGCCCAGCAGGGGGTGCCCGGCGTCGCGCACACCCAGTCCCGTGCCGTCGGGGCGGGGCCCGGGGGCGGTGAGCCAGTAGTGCCGCCGGTCGAACGGGTAGCCGGGCAGGTCGAGGGTCGCGGCGTCCTCGAAGAACTCCCGCCAGGACACCGGGACGCCGGCGACGTGCAGGTCGGACAGGGCGCGGAGCAGGGACTCGGCCTCGTCGTGGTCCCGGCGGAGGGCGGGGACCGCCGGGACCGCGTCGCCGAGGACGAGACCGGTGAGGCCGGTGAGGGTGGAGTCCGCTCCGAGTTCGAGCACGGCGGTGACGCCGAGGCCGGGCAGGGCGGTGAGCAGGTCACCGAACAGGACGGTGGCCCGCGCGTGCTCGACCCAGTAGTCGGGGTCGGTCCACCGCTCGGCGGGGCCTCCGGTCACGTTGGACAGCCCGGTGAGGGTCGGTTCGTGGAAGGTGACCGCGTCGAGGGCGACGCGCAGGTCCGCGAGCGCGGGTTCCACCAGCGCGGAGTGGAAGGCGTGGGACACCCGCAGCCGGGTGGCGCGGATACCGCGCGCGGTGGCGGCGCGGACGACGTCGTCGACCGCGAGCGCCGGGCCGGAGACCACCACGGCCTCGGGTCCGTTGACGGCGGCGATGTCGACCCCGTCGACGCGCAGCGTCTCGACGGTGGGGAGGTCGGCGTTCAGCGCGGCCATCGCGCCGCCGTCGGGCAGGGCGTCCATCAGCCGGGCGCGGGCCGCCACCACCCGGCAGGCGTCGGGCAGGTCCCACACCCCGGCGACGTGCGCGGCCGTCAACTCCCCGACGGAGTGCCCGGCCACCACGTCCGGCCGGACCCCCCACGAGGACACCAGCGCGTGCAGGGCGGTCTCCACCGCGAACAACGCCGGCTGCGCCCAACCGGTCCGGTTCAGCGTCTCCGCGTCCTCACCGAACACGACCTCGGCGAGGGGGCGGTCGGCGGCGAGTTCGGCGTCGAGGGCGCCGCAGACCCGGTCGAAGGTGTCGGCGAAGACGGGGAACCGGTCGTGCAGTTCCCGGCCCATCCCGAGGCGCTGCGAGCCCTGCCCGCCGAACACGACAGCCAACTGGTGCACCGAAACCACTCCTGAGACGAGTTGGGGGTTCGTTTCTCCTCGGGCGAGCGCGCCGAGCCCGGCCACGGCGGCCTCCCGGTCGGTGGCCAGGACCACGGCGCGGTGGTCCAGCCGGGCGCGGGTGCGGGCCAGCGACCGGGCCAGGGCGGTCAGCGGGACCTCGGGGCGCATGTCGACGGCGGCGGCCAGCCGGGCGGCCTGGGCGCGCAGGGCCGTCGGGGTCCGCCCGGACACCAGGAGCGGAACGGGGCTCCCGGTCGTCGCGGGTTCGGCGGCGGTTGGCGCGGGCGGCGGGGCTTCCAGGACCACGTGGGCGTTGGTGCCGCTGAAGCCGAAGGACGAGACGGCGGCGCGGCGGGGCCCCGGGGTGTCGGGCCACGGCCTCGCCTCGGTCGCCAACCGCACGGCTCCGGCGGACCAGTCGACCTGGGAGCTGGGGGTGGTGACGTGCAGGGTGCGGGGCACGGTGCCGTGCCGCATCGCCAGCAGCGTCTTGATGACGCCGGCGACCCCGGCGGCGGCCTGGGTGTGGCCGAGGTTCGACTTGACCGTTCCCAGCAGCAGCGGGGTGTCCCGGTCCGCGCCGTAGGTGGCGAGCAGGGCGTGCGCCTCGACGGGGTCGCCCAGGGCCGTGCCGGTGCCGTGCGCCTCCACGACGTCGATGTCGTGGGGGGCCAGTCCGGCGTCGGTGAGCGCGGCGCGGATGACCCGCTGCTGGGCCGGGCCGTTGGGGACGGTGAGCCCGCTGGAGGCCCCGTCGTGGTTGACGGCGGAGCCGCGCAGCAGGCCGAGGACGTGGCGGCCGTTGCGGCGGGCGTCGGAGAGGCGTTCGAGGACGAGGATCCCCACGCCCTCCGACCACGCGGTGCCGTCGGCGTCGTCGGAGAAGGACTTGCACCGGCCGTCGGCGGCGAGCCCCCCCTGCCGGGAGAACTCGACGAAGGCGGCCGGGGTGCTCATCACGGTGGCTCCCCCGGCCAGGGCCAGGGTGCTCTCCCCGGCGCGCAGCGACCGGGCGGCCAGGTGCACGGCGACCAGGGAGGAGGAGCAGGCGGTGTCCACGGTGAGGGCGGGCCCCTCCAGCCCGAGGACGTGGGCGACCCGGCCGGAGGCGACGCTGCCGGTGGTTCCCGCGCCCAGCAGGCCCTCCACCTCGGGTGGAGCGTCGGCGAAACCGGGACCGTAGTCGTGGTACATGATGCCGGTGAACACCCCGGTCCGGCTGCCCCGCGCCGACCTGGGGTCGATGCCGGCGTGTTCGAGGGCCTCCCAGGACGTTTCCAGCAGCTGCCGCTGTTGCGGGTCCATCGCCAACGCCTCGCGGGGGGAGATGCCGAACAGTTCGGCGTCGAACAGGGCCGCGTCGTCGAGGAACCCGCCCTCGCCCACCGAGCTGGTGCCCGGCCTGGTGGGGTCGGAGCCGAGGACTCGGTCGAGGTCCCAGCCCCGGTCGGTGGGGAACGGGCCGATGGCGTCGACCTCGGAGGTGACCAGGTCCCACAGGTCGTCGGGGCCGCGCACCCCGCCCGGGTAGCGGCAGGCCAGCCCGACGATCGCGATGGGGTCGTCCGAGGAGTCCACCGTGGTGGCGGGCGGCGCGTCCTCGGGGTGCCCGTCGGCGGCGAGGAAGGCGGCGAGCCGTTCGGCCGTGGGGTGGTCGAAGGCGAGGGTGGCGGGCAGGGGCCTGCCGGTGGCGGCGCTGAGCCGGTTGCGCAGTTCGACCGCGGCCAGGGAGTCGACGCCGAGTTCCCGCAGACCCCGGTGGGCGTCGACCCGCCGGGGGTCGTCGTGGCCGAGCACCGCCGCCAGGTGGGTGCGGACCAGGGCGAGCGGGTCGGACGTGGCGGGCGTGGGGGACGTGCGCTGGGCGGTGGCGGGGCGGGCCGCGGGCAGCAGGTCGGCCAGCAGGGCCGGCGTGCCGGGCTGCCTGCCGAGCTGGCGCGGGTCGAGGTCGAGGGCCACCAGGCAGGGTTCGGCCCGGGTCAGGGCCAGGTCGAGGAGTTCGAGGGCGCGGGGCGGGGCGAGCGGGGGGAAGCCGGTGGTGACCAGTCGGCGGCGTTCGGCGGCGGTCAGCGTGCGGGCCATACCGGTGTCGGCCCACAACCCCCAGGCCACGGCCTGCCCGGGTAGCCCCTCGCGGCGGCGCCGGGCCATCAGGGCGTCGACCTCGGCGTTGGCGGCGGCGTAGGCGGCCTGGCCGGGTGCGCCGAGCACACCGGCCGCCGAGGTGAACGCGACGAAGAAGTCCAGGTCGAGGTGCCGGGTGAGCTGGTCGAGGGCGCGGGCGGCGCCGGCCTTGGGCGCGGCGACCCGCTGGAGGCGGTCGGGGGTCAGCGAGGTGAGCACGCCGTCATCGAGCACGCCGGCGGCGTGGACGACGCCGACGAGGGTGTCGGCCAGGGTGGTGAGGAGGCCGGCGAGTTCGTCGGCGTTGGACACGTCGCAGGGCACGAACTGGACGGCCTCGCCGCAGTCGGCGACGAGGTCGGCGACGCCGGTGTCGGAGCGGGCCGCGACGACCACCCGGCTGGCGCCACGCTGGTGGACGAGGTGCCGGACGACGTGGGAGCCGACTCCCCCGGTTCCCCCGGTCACCAGCACCGTGCCCGGCCTTACCGGGGGCCGGTG
>NZ_AGVX02000290.1 GCF_000239155.1 Actinoalloteichus spitiensis RMV-1378 | reverse complement strand
GCTGGCGAACCTCGCCGGCCGGGTCAGGGCCCGCCACCGGCGCCTGCCGCCCCGGGGAGCGGAGGTCGTGCTGCTGGACGACGTGGTCACCTCCGGTGCGACCGCCGCCCAGTCGGTGCGCGCCCTCCTCGGGGCGGGGCTGCGGGTGCGTGCCGTGGTGGTGCTGGCGGTGGCGGGGCGGGGCTGGCCGGACCGGCGGGGGAACGCCGCCAACTGATTACCCCACGTGACTTTCCTGCTCTCCGTTCTCGCCCGATGGGATGGTTTTCCGCGAATTTTTCAGGAGCAATTCGGGAACTTCGGGTTGCGCGTACCCGTTCTGCGGGTATGAGGCGATTACGAAGTGACGGCGACGGGGGCGGAGGTCAGCCCGGTGGGACACCGGGCCGTGCGGGCCTGCCCAACGCTGCCGGTGCTTCGGGACCGCTGAGATGGCTGGTCACGTCCGGTAGTCGGCACGCGTCGCTCCGCGTGGGGCTGGGCAACACCGGCGGAGAGGGCTAACGTGCTCGGCTATCAGCCGCGGAGGGCCACACGAACCGGCCGGATCACACCGCCGGAGGGAGGCGATCAGCTCATGCCATTGGCGTCGTGAGGCCGGAGGAATCCGGACGCGCTCCGACGCCACCGTTTCACGCATCGCTCGCAGATCGCGCGAGGGAGGTCGCTTATGGACATCGTGGTCAAGGGTCGCAACGTCGAGATCCCACAGCACTACCGGGTGCACGTGGCGGAGAAGCTGGGCCGTCTCGAACGTTATGACCGCAAAGTCATCCGCTTCGACGTCGAGCTGTTCCACGAACCCAATCCTCGGCAGGCGAAGAACTGCCAGCGCGTCGAGATCACCGGCAAGGGACGCGGCCCCGTGGTCCGCGCCGAGGCCTGCGCCCAGGACTTCTACGCGGCCCTGGACATGGCGGTGAACAAGCTGGAGAACCGGCTGCGTCGCATCCACGACCGGCGCAAGGACGGTAGGCGCAAGGCGAAGTCCATCGCCGAGACGATGGCCGAGACCGCCGCCGGTTCCGCCGAGTGGCCGAGTCTGGTCGGGATGCCGGCGGCCGACGGGGTGGCCGGCCGCGCCGACCGTGGAGGGACAGGGAGGACGACCGTGCTGGACGCGACCGAGCGCGAGGTGGCGCACGCCGAGAACGTGAGCGAGATCCCCTCCCAGTGGAGTTCCGACGAACCGGGCCGGATCGTGCGCACCAAGGAGCACCCGGCCGAGCCGATGACCGTCGACCAGGCTCTCTACCAGATGGAGCTGGTCGGCCACGATTTCTACCTCTTCTCCGACGCCGACAGCGGCCGTCCCAGCGTCGTGTACCGGCGGCGGGGTTTCGACTACGGTGTGATCAGTCTGGTCTGACTGCCGTGAGTGACGGTTCGCGGCACGGGCCATACTGAGAGTGCGACCGTGCGAGTGGTCCCCGCCCGACAGGATCGGGTCGGGGACCACCCCGTGAGCGGGGTCGGTGAGTTCGGTGTTCCCGGTGGGCGCGTCCGCGTGGCACCGACTCCGGGGGGCTCCCACCGGCCATGCTTGCCCCGCACGGACGTATCGCACTCCCAATCCGCGCCTAGTATGGCGGCAAAGCGCCTGTGGCGGGCGCGTGACGATCAGCTAGTGAGGTCGACCGAATGGTCCTGTCCCGACTGCTCCGCGCCGGCGAGGGCAAGACTCTCAAGCGCCTGCGCAACATCGCGGCGCACGTGAACTCGCTCGAGGAGGACATCGCTCCGCTGACCGACGATCAGCTGCGGGCGAAGACCGACGAGTTCCGCAGCCGTCACGCCGATGGCGAGAGTCTCGACGAGCTGCTGCCAGAGGCCTTCGCCGTCGTGCGGGAGGCCGCCAAGCGCACGCTGGGCCAGCGTCACTTCGATGTCCAGCTCATGGGCGGCGCGGCCCTGCACCTCGGGCAGGTCGCCGAGATGCGCACCGGTGAGGGCAAGACGCTGACCTCGTCGCTGCCCGCCTACCTGAACGCGATCTCCGGTGAGGGCGTCCACGTCGTCACCACCAACGACTACCTGGCCAAACGTGACTCGGAGTGGATGGGCCGGGTCCACCGCTTCCTGGGTCTGGAGGTCAGCGTCATCGTCGCCCAGATGACCCCCGAACAGCGTCGGGAGGCCTACCGGGCGGACATCACCTACGGCACCAACAACGAGTTCGGCTTCGACTACCTGCGCGACAACATGGCGTGGAACCTGCGGGACTGCGTGCAGCGAGGTCACAACTTCGCCGTGGTCGACGAGGTCGACTCCATCCTCATCGACGAGGCCAGGACCCCGCTGATCATCTCCGGCCCGGCCGACCAGTCGTCCCGCTGGTACCAGGAGTTCGCGCGGATCGCGCCGCTGATGGAGCGGGACAAGCACTACGAGGTCGACGAGCGCAAGCGCACGATCGGTGTGACCGAGGCCGGCGTCGAGCTGGTCGAGGACCAGCTCGGAATCGACAACCTCTACGAGGCGGCGAACACCCCGCTCGTCGGTTACCTGAACAACGCGTTGAAGGCCAAGGAGCTCTTCAACAAGAACAAGGACTACATCGTGCGCGGCGACGACGTGATGATCGTCGACGAGTTCACCGGCCGCGTGCTCGCCGGGCGGCGCTACAACGAGGGCATGCACCAGGCCATCGAGGCCAAGGAGCGGGTCCCGATCAAGGCCGAGAACCAGACGCTGGCCACCATCACGCTGCAGAACTACTTCCGGCTCTACGACAAGCTGGCCGGCATGACGGGTACCGCGCAGACGGAGGCAGCGGAACTCCACCAGATCTACAAGCTGGGCGTCGTCACGATCCCGACCAACCGCACGATGCAGCGGAAGGACCAGCCCGACCTGGTCTACAAGACCGAGGTGGCGAAGTTCGAGGCCGTCGCCGAGGACATCGAGGAACGGCACCGCGAGGGGCAACCGGTGCTGGTCGGGACGACGAGCGTCGAACGCTCCGAACACCTCTCCAAGATCCTCACCAAGAAGGGCATCAAGCACGAGGTCCTCAACGCCAAGCACCACGAGCGGGAGGCCGCCATCATCGCCCTCGCCGGTGTGCGGGGTGCGGTCACGGTGGCCACCAACATGGCGGGCCGGGGAACCGACATCGTGCTGGGCGGCAACCCCGACTTCATCGCCGACAAGGAACTCCGCGACCGGGGGCTCGACCCCGTGGAGACCCGGGAGGAGTACGAGGCCGCCTGGGACGCGGAGCTCGACAAGGCGAAGGCGGCCGCCGAGGCGGAGGCGGAGCTGGTCAGGGAGGCTGGTGGCCTCTACGTGCTGGGCACCGAGCGCCACGAGTCGCGGCGCATCGACAACCAGCTCCGTGGTCGGGCCGGCCGGCAGGGCGATCCGGGCGAGACCCGGTTCTACCTCTCGCTGGGTGACGAGCTGATGCGGCGCTTCAACGCCAGCATGGTCGAGATGGTGATGACGCGGCTGCGGGTGCCCGACGACGTCCCGATCGAGCACAAGATGGTGACCAGGGCGATCCGCAGCGCCCAGACCCAGGTCGAGCAGCAGAACTTCGAGATCCGGAAGAACGTCCTCAAGTACGACGAGGTGATGAACAAGCAGCGGACCGTCATCTACGCCGAGCGCCGCCGGGTGCTCGAGGGCGAGGACCTGCGCGAGCAGATCCACCACATGATGCGGGACGTCTGCACCGCCTACGTGGAGGGCGCCGCCGACGACGGCTACCCGGAGGACTGGGACCTCGAGCAGCTGTGGACCGCGCTGCGCACGCTCTACCCGGTCGGCATCGACTGGAAGGAACTGCTGGAGCAGGACAGCAAGGGGCTGACGAAGCAGGGCCTGCTCGACGCGGTGCTGGCGGACGCCGAGCGTGCCTACGAGCGCCGCGAGGCGGAGATCAACGAGCTGGTCGGCGACGAGAACGCGATGCGGGAACTGGAGCGGCGCGTTCTCCTCTCCGTCCTGGACCGCAAGTGGCGCGAGCACCTCTACGAGATGGACTACCTCAAGGAGGGCATCGGTCTGCGGGCGATGGCGCAACGCGACCCCGCCATCGAGTACCAGCGTGAGGGCTTCGACATGTTCAACGCGATGCTCGACGCGTTGAAGGAGGAGTCGGTCGGTTTCCTGTTCAACATCCAGGTCGAGCCGCCGGAGGACAAGGACCGCAAGCGCGCCGCTGGCGAGGGGGACGGCAAGGTCGCGGTGACCGTCGGCTCGGGTGCCGGGAGCGCTGACCCCGCCGCCACGCCGGGCGGGCCGGCCGG
>NZ_AGVX02000291.1 GCF_000239155.1 Actinoalloteichus spitiensis RMV-1378 | reverse complement strand
ACGGCGGCGGCTCGGAGGGCCCCCGCCGGGAGGAGGGGGCGCCCAGACGGAGCAGGTGACAGCCGTCGTCCAGCCGTTCCCACGACGCCACCGCCGGCTCGGGGTCGGTCGCGGCGCGGTCGTCGATCCGCCAGCCGCACCGCCGTCCGGCGTCGTCGACCGCCGGGCCCACCCTGGCCGGTACCCACGCGGGCAGGCCGTCGCCCACCACCCGGCCGGTCGGGGTGACCACCGCCCGCAGCTCGCCGGCGCGGTGCCGCAACAGTGAACCGTGGCGGTGCCGGAGCCGCGCGTCCCGCTCACGCATCCGGTCCGCCAGTCGCGCCTGCGCCAGTTCCACCGCCGCCCTGACGAGCGCGGCCGTCGCCGGGTGCGCCGAGGAGACCGGACCGGTGACGTCGACGCTGCCGACGATCGCGCCGCTGTCCGGATCACGGACCGGGCTCGCGGCGCAGGTCCACGGGTGGTAAGTGCGCACCAGGTGTTCGGCGGAGTGGGTCCGCACCGGGCGCCGGACTGCCAGCGCGGTACCCATCGCGTTGGTGCCCATCGTGTCCTCGCGCCAGCACGTGCCCTCCCGCAGCCCGACCCGGTCCGCTCGGTGGCACAGTTCCCGGTGGCCCTCCCGCCACAGGATGTGGCCCTCGGCGTCGGTGACGATCATCAGGTGCACCGCCTCGTCGGCGATCCCGACCAGCAGCTCCCGCAGGCCCGGGAGCACGGCGGCCAGCGGGTGGGCGGACCGGCGCGCGGCCAGCTCGGCCCGGTCGAACTCGACCTCCGGAACAGGGGAGTCGGGGCGCACCTCGGCGGCCAACGACCGTTGCCAGGACTCCCAGACCAGCGGGCGTGGCCGGCGTGCCAGGTCCCCGCCCAACACCGCCTCGTGCATGGCGCGCAGCTGGCGTTCGAACCGCCCCTCGACGCGATGGGCGATCGGACGCCACGGTGCGGGCCGTGGGGATCCCGATGCCATCTGACCTCCGGTGGCGCTCGGTGGGAGGAGACGCGCGATCCGCACCGCGCCAGCCACGGCGCGCCCGCACCGGAAATCCTCGGTCCGTGGGTCGCGCACCCACAACAGTCTTCACCTGTTTGGGTGATGTCGTCGGGGTTCGGGCCGCCGGCCCGCCCCCGCCGCACCCCGTCCCGGCGCCCGGCCGGCCCAGCACGCGGAGGTCGACGGGGCAGGACGAGGCACTCCCCGGACCAGTACCGGGGCCGCCCGCCGTGGCCAGCCGCACCGGGCCGGCCTGGCCCGGTCCCGGTCCCGGCCCCGTCGCCGAACCGCCGCAACGTCGGCGCAACCCCTCCGGACCTACGGTCACGCCCGAGCCCGGTCAGCGCCACCGCCGCACCACGGGGCACTCCCCGCGGTGCCGCACCCGGCGGCGCCCCCGGGTGTCGTGGGACGCCACCGCACCAACGGAGGTAGGTCATGACCCAGTACGCGGCACCGGGAAGCGCCGGCGCCCTCGTCGAGTACCGCTCCCGTTACGACCACTTCATCGGGGGCGAGTACGTCCCGCCCGCCGGCGGCGAGTACTTCGAGAACCCCACGCCGGTCACCGGCCAGGTGTTCACCGAGATCGCCAGGGGCACCGCCGCCGACGTCGAACGCGCCCTCGACGCCGCGTGGGCCGCCGCGCCAGCCTGGGGGAGGACCTCGGTGGCGGAACGCTCCGGGGTCCTGCTGGCCATCGCCGACCGGATCGAGCAGAACCTGGAACGACTGGCCGTCGCCGAGAGCTGGGAGAACGGGAAACCCGTCCGCGAGACCCTCGCCGCCGACATCCCGCTGGCCGTCGACCACTTCCGCTACTTCGCCGGCGCGCTGCGCGCCCAGGAAGGCGGCATCTCCCAGCTCGACGAGGACACCGTCGCCTACCACTTCCACGAACCGCTCGGCGTCGTCGGCCAGATCATCCCCTGGAACTTTCCCCTGCTGATGGCCACCTGGAAGGTGGCACCCGCACTCGCGGCGGGCAACGCGGTGGTGCTCAAACCCGCCGAGCAGACCCCGGCCTCGATCCACCTGCTGGTGGAGCTGATCGCCGACCTGGTGCCGCCCGGGGTGCTCAACGTGGTCAACGGTTTCGGGGTGGAGGCGGGCAAACCGCTGGCCTCCAACAGCCGCATCCGCAAGATCGCCTTCACCGGGGAGACCACCACCGGCCGGCTCATCCTCCAGTACGCGAGCGAGAACATCATCCCCGCCACCGTGGAACTGGGCGGGAAGAGCCCGAACATCTTCTTCGCCGACGTCGCCTCGGCCCGTGACTCCTTCTACGACAAGGCGTTGGAGGGCTTCACCATGTTCGCCCTCAACCAGGGCGAGGTGTGCACGTGCCCGTCACGCGCCCTGGTTCAGGAGGACATCTACGAGGAGTTCGTGGCCGACGGGCTGGCCAGGGCCAGGGGCCTGCGGCAGGGGCACCCGCTGGACACCGCGACCCAGGTCGGGGCCCAGGCCAGCAACGACCAGCTGGAGAAGATCCTCTCCTACGTCGACATCGGCCGGCAGGAGGGCGCGGAGGTCCTCCTGGGCGGGGAACGCGTCGACCTCGGCGGCGAACTCTCCGGCGGCTACTACGTCCAACCCACGGTGTTCGCCGGGCACAACCGGCAGCGCATCTTCCAGGAGGAGATCTTCGGTCCCGTCCTGTCGGTCACCCGCTTCGCCGACTACCAGGAGGCCATCTCGGTCGCCAACGACACCCTCTACGGGTTGGGAGCCGGCGTCTGGGCCCGCAACGGCACCACCGCCTACCGGGCGGGCCGGGACATCCAGGCCGGCCGGGTGTGGATCAACAACTACCACGCCTACCCCGCCCACGCCGCGTTCGGTGGCTACAAGCAGTCCGGGATCGGCCGCGAGAACCACAAGGTCCAGCTGGAGCACTACCAGCAGACCAAGAACTTGCTGGTCAGCTACGGCGAACAGCCGCAGGGGCTGTTCTGATGGCCGAGCCCGACCCCGCCCCCGAGGCGGACCGGGCGCCGGCGTCCCGGGTGGCGGTGACCCCCGCCGCCACCGACCTGCTCGCCCGGCTCCGCGCCCGCCACGGGCCGCTGATGTTCCACCAGTCCGGCGGCTGCTGCGACGGGAGCTCCCCCATGTGCTACCCCGAGGGCGAGTTCCGGTTGGGCTCCTCCGACCGGCACCTCGGCGACCTGAACGTCCCCGGAGTGGCCGAACCGGTGCCGGTGTGGATGTCGGGCGCGCAGTTCGAGTACTGGCGCCACACCCACCTCACCATCGACGTCGTCGCCGGGCGGGGCAGCGGGTTCTCCCTGGAGGCACCCGAGGGAGTGCGCTTCCTGCTCCGGTCCCGGCTGCTGAGCGACGCCGAGCTCCACGAGCTCGAACTCCGGGAAGGGGAGGCGGGGGAGAACGGGACACCACCCCGACGGTGACGCGCCTCGTCAGGAGCGGGTAACCCC
>NZ_AGVX02000292.1 GCF_000239155.1 Actinoalloteichus spitiensis RMV-1378 | reverse complement strand
ACCTTGGCAAGGTGATGCGCTACCAACTGCGCTACGTCCGCACCGCGGCTTCCGGGAGGAACCCGCGACTCTCGCCGGCCGACCAGGTCGACCCGCGTGTCGCCAACTGTAGACCATGCCCCGGGGCAAGCGGACAGCGGCCCCGGGGGACACGCGGGCCGACGGGGCCGGTCCGTGCCCTCGGGGCGCCTCAGCCGCTCCGGTCCGGGCCCGCCCGCTCCGGGGTGACCCGCAGGATCACCCGCTGTTCCTTCTCCATCGCACGGCGGTACTCGTCCCAGTCCGGGTGCTCCCCGGCGACGGACCGGTAGTACGACTCCAGCAGGTCCATGGCCGCCGGCAGCGTGATGACCTCGCAGCGGCCGCGCAGCTGCAGCCAGTCCCCGAAGAACTCGTCCGGCAGCACGCACAGCCAGACAGTCGGGTCCCGTTCGATGTTCCGCACCTTGAACGCCGTCGCCCTGGTGCTGATGAGGACACGCCCCCGGTCGTCGACGGAGGTCATCACGGGGGACATCTGGGGTGAGCCGTCCGAACGGCGGGTGGCGAGCACGGCCCGGTGCTGCCGGCGGACGGTCTCCATCGCGGTGGCGAGCTCCATGGACGGTGATCCTGGCAGCCGGACCCGGCGCACGCGCCGCATGCCACACCGGGAAGCGGAAATCCGCGGCCACGAAGCCCCCGAACGGTGGGCGCGGCGCGGTACCGTGGACGCACGCTCGGTAGTCGGACCCGGGGCGGCCGGGGCGTGGGAGACCTGGAGGCTGGATGGAGCGCGAGGTACGTGGTGCCGACGGTCGTCAGTGGAAGGTGACCGGCCAGATGGAGTGGCGTCATCCGCTCCAGCTCGACGAGTTCGAACACGACGTCAGCGGGGGGAACACCCCGGGTGTCGTCATCTCCTCGTTCCTCGTGCTCTTCGTGGTCATGCTCTTCCTGTGGCGCCCCGAGGCCGTGATGACCCCGGCGTGGCTGTTGCTCGGCCTGGTGCTCGTGGTGGTGTTCTTCCCCGCGCGCTGGCTGCTGCGCCGCCCCTGGACGTTGATGGCGGAGACCAAGGGCGACGACGAGGAGCACCCGCCGGAGCGTTGGGTGGGTGTCGTCCGTGGCGTCGTCCAGGTCCGCCAGGACGCCGCGACGACCGCGCGCAACATCGAGGTCTACTCCCAGCCCAGCGGGGACGGTCCTCTCCAACCGGTCGACTAGGACCCTGGGGCCGCCCCGCACCGGGGCCGACGGACGTCGTCGGGCGCCGGGCGTTCGACAGGACGTCCGCGCCGGTACGCCCCACACTGGGGACGTGCCCGAGCTACCCGAGGTCGAGGCGATCGCCCACCACCTCCGCCAGCACGCGGTCGGTCGCACAGTGCGGCGGGTCGACGTCGTCTCCCCCACCGTCCTCAAGACCGTCGAACCGGAGTGGTCGGCGCTCATCGGTCGGGAGGTCAGCGGGGTCGACCGGCACGGGAAGTTCCTCGACGTGCGCTGCTCGGGGCTGAGCCTGGTCGCGCACCTCGCCAGGGCGGGTTGGCTGCGGTGGCAGGACGTGCCTCCGGCGGCGCCTCCACGGCCGGGTCGCGGTCCGCTGGCGCTCCGGGTGCACCTCGGGAACCCGGGGGAGGGGCCGGGTTTCGACCTCACCGAGGCGGGGACCAGGAAGGGCCTCGCGGTGTGGATCGTGGCGGACCCGCGTGAGGTACCGGGGATCGCGGCACTGGGGCCGGACGCCCTCGACGTCGGCGAGGAGGAGCTCACGGAACTCCTGGCCGGGCGCACCGAACGCGTCAAGACCGTGCTGACCAGGCAGTCGCTGCTCGCGGGGATCGGCAACGCCTACTCCGACGAGATCCTGCACCGCGCCCGGTTGTCCCCGTTCGCCGTGGCGGGCCGGTTGTCCGGCGACGAGGTGGCCCGGCTGGCCCGGTCCACGCGGGAGGTGCTGACCGACGCGGTGCGACGCACGGAGGGCCAGGAGGTGGCCCGGCTGAAGGGGGAGAAGCGCGCCGGGATGCGGGTGCACGGCCGGACGGGGCTGCCCTGCCCGGTGTGCGGCGACCAGATCCGCGAGGTCTCCTACCGCGACCGGTCGTCGCAGTACTGCCCGACCTGCCAGACCGGGGGCAGGCAGCTGGCGGACCGCCGGCTGTCCCGCCTGCTGCGCTGAGCCGCCGCTCGCCGTGCGCGGCTCGGCGGTGACCCGGCGGCAGCCTCCGGCCAGGCTCGCCGTGCCGCCCCCTCAGCGGGCGCTGTCCGCCGGACGAGCCCGCCGCGACGGTCCCGTCTCGGCGCCACCCCGGACGAAGACCAGCCGGGTGCCGACGGCCTCGTCCGAGGGACCGAGCTGCGTCGAGATCCCTCGGACCACGAGGATCGTCATGACGGCCACGACGAACGCCGAGAGGTTGAGCAAGGCGTGCAACACCACGCCGTCCGCCGCGGCCTGGACCCCCTCCCGGAAGCCCCACAACACCGCGAGCAGGGCCAGCAGCAGGTTCACGATCCAGGCTGCCCACCAGGCGCGGACGAGACGGGAGGGACGCGGTCGGCGGTCCGGGGGCCGCTCAGCCGCCGTGTGCTCCAGCTCCGTCAGCAGGATGCCGGGGAGCACGAGGTTCACCCCGGGCACGAGCACGCTCGCGAACACGTGCCAGGCGGGGCGGGACGACCGGACCCCGGCGTTCGCCTCGGCCGCGGCCCTGGCCCTCAGCAACCAGAGCAGGCAGCTGGTGGCCGACAGCGCCGCCGCGACCAGCAACAGTGCCGACGCCGTGTACACGAGGGCGTCGGAGAGGCGGACCGAGCCGGCGGCCACTCCCGCGTCCCGACTGCTCACCAGGAGCGCGTACCGCCAGCCTTCGGCGGCGGCGGCCAGCAGGGCCAGCAGTGCGGTCAGGGTGAGGCAACGCATCGAGAACCCGGCGAGCCAGTGCTGCCGGCTCGCCGGATCCACGGGTGGAGGAGGGGTGAACGGCAGGGCGCTGGGCGTGCGCCACGCCACGAGGGGGAAACCCCAACGCGGGGTCGCCGGGTAGGAGGGGGGCCCGGTGTACCGGGGTGCCGCCCGCCCGGGCCTCGGCACGTGCGGGAGGGTGGGCGCGTCGAGCCCGTCGAACCGCGTGTCACCAGCCATCGCCCGATCCTCCCCCGCTCGTGGTGTACGGCGTTCCGGCGCGTTCAGAGCACCGTCGGTTCGCTGCCGGCCCGCTCCGACACCACCGGGTTGCCGCTGGCGGCCCAGCCCTTCATGCCGGTGTCCACGTTGAAGGCGTCCCACCCGTTGCCGTTGAGGAACGCGGTGGCCCTGGCGGAGCGGCCACCGCTGCGGCAGACCACGAGGATCTCGTCGTCCTCGGGCAGTTCGTCGAGGCGACCGGCCAGTTCACCGAGGGGGATGTGGAGGGCGTCGGGTGCGTGTCCCGCCTCCCACTCGTCCCGCTCGCGGACGTCGAGGAGGGTCACGCCGTCGGTCAGCCGTTCCCGGACCTCGGTCACGGCGATGCTGGGTACCTGGTGTGGGTGCACACCCCGATGCTGCCACGCCGGTGCTGTCCCTGGTGTGTGGGCGGGTGCGGCACCGGCGTGGCGCCGGCTCACCCGTTCTCGGCGAGGTACTCGGCCAGCCGTGCGATCTCGGGGGTGGTCAGCGGGAGCTCCCCGGTGGGCTGGGCGTCCACCAGGTCGCGCGCGTGGAGCTGGTGCGGGACGAACGCTGCCTGCGTCAGCTCCTCAGCCGTGAGCCAGTCACCGCAGAGCGCGTACGCCACCCGGTGCATGCGGCCGAAGCGCGCCTCGGTGAACTCGGTGAACTCGGTGAACTCCTCGTCATGTCCTGCCCTCCGGTCTCGCCACACCACTGGTGTCCTCTCCGCGCGGCTACGGTCGGACCTACTACGCGGTGCGTGGTCCGGGTGTCGCACGTTCCCGAGGTCGGGTGGCGTGGCCGCCGAGCCGTGGGGGAGTGCGGCACCGCCCGGCCGTACCGGCGCCCGGTGCGGGGCGCGGGGAGGGCCCCGCGCCCCGGCTGGGCCCGGTCAGCGGTTGATCAGCGTGCGGACGGTGGTGACGAGCTCCGGGTCCGCCGTCTCCGGCGAGCCGGCCTCCCCGGGCGTCTCGGGCGCGTACTCGATGGCCAGCTGGATGGTGTCGGCCATCCGCCCGCCCCACAGCTCCCTCGCGAGCAGGAGCCCCATGTCGATGCCGGCCGAGACGCCGGCGGCCGTGATGACGTTCCCGTCGACGACGACCCGGTCGGTGACGACCTCGGCGCCCAGCCCGGCCAGGGTGTCGCGGACCGCCCAGTGGGTGGTGGCGGGACGGCCGGTGAGCAGCCCGGCGGCGGCGAGCAGGGTGGAGCCGGTGCACACCGACGTGGTCCACCGGGCCGTGGGGTGGGCGGCGGCGAGCCAGGCGATGAGGGAGCC
Organism: Actinoalloteichus spitiensis RMV-1378; assembly: GCF_000239155.1. GTDB lineage: Bacteria > Actinomycetota > Actinomycetes > Mycobacteriales > Pseudonocardiaceae > Actinoalloteichus_B > Actinoalloteichus_B spitiensis. Next base: position 16,150 of record NZ_AGVX02000292.1, on the reverse strand, counting down.
GTTCTCCAGGACGGGCCGCCAGTGGCCGCTGCCGGGCACGACGATCACGTCCGGGTCGGGCAGTTCGGACAGGGTGGTGTCCGCGTGCAGGACCGCCCCGGAGTCGCAGGCGACGGGGCCGGTCCGCTCGGCGACGAAGTGCGTGGTCAGTTCGGGGTGGCCGGCCAGCACCTCGTACGGGCCGATCAGGTCCAGTGCGGTCATGTTCTCGTACAGCACGAAAGCCGCGCGCATGGTGTTCCCTCTCGTTGTCGCCCCCGGACGGAGGCGGGGTCGTGGTACCCGGCCGGTCCGAGCGCGGCCGGGGGCGTTCCTGGTGGGCATTGGTGGTCGCGCGGGCGCGCCGGCCGCGCGGGCGACGTGACGCGGCACCGCCGGGCGGCACGGGATCGGGGCTGGCACCGGGCAGAGGGCAGCCCCGGTCGACCAGGGAGCGAGTTCGGCCCGCAGGCCCGGCCCTCGTGCGGTCGGTGCTGTGGTCCTGGTCAGACCCCTCGCGTGCTGTGGAACCTGGCCCGGTAGGCCCCGGGGGGCACCCCGAGTTCCCGGAGGAAGGCGCGCCGCATGGTCTCGGTGGTGGCGAAACCGGTCTGGTTGGCGATGCGGTCCAGCCCGTCCGAGCCGGCTTCCAACAGGGCTCGGGCGGCGGCGACTCGACTCGCCTCCACGTACCGGCCCGGGCTGGACCCGGTCTCGCGGAGGAACAGGCGGCTGAGGTGGCGCGGGCTGACGGACAACAGGGAGGCCAGCGCTGGGACGGACAGGTCGGCCGCCGGATGGGTGGTGATGTGGTCCAGGACCCGCCGCAGCCCGGGGTCGGCGACGGGGCGGGACCGCGACCAGGCGCTGAACTGGGACTGGCCGCCGGGGCGTTGGAGGAACACCACCATCCACCGGGCGATCAGGCGGGCGGCCTGGGGTCCCTGGTCGTCCTCCACGAGCGCGAGCGCCAGGTCGATGCCGGCGGTGACACCGGCCGAGGTGGTCAGGTTCCCGTCCTTGACGAAGATGGCGTCCGGGACGACGCGCACCGTCGGATGGCGTTCCGCGAGTTCGTCGCAGTGCGCCCAGTGGGTTCCGGCCCGTCGGCCGTCCAGCAGCCCGGCGGCGGCGAGGACGAAGGCACCGGTGCACACGGAGGCCACCCGCCGCGCCCCCGCCGCGAGACGCTCGACCTCCCCGACCAGAGCGGGGTCCCGGGCCGCCTCCCGGTACCTCGGGCTGCCCACCACCAGCAGGGTGTCCGGCGGAGTGCGGACCTCGGCGAGGGCGCTGTCGGTGGCCAGCCGTACCCCCGAGGACGTCCGCACCATGCCGCCGGTCGGGGACGCGGTGCTGACCCGGTACGAGTTCGGCCGGATCTGGGACGCCGCGTCGAAGACCTCCAGCGGGCCCGCCGTGTCGAGCAGCACGCTCCCCTCGTACAGCACGAGGAGGACGGTTCGCTGCCGCGTGTCGCTGTCCACGCCGTCCACGATGGCGGGCGTGCGACGGGGTCCGCAATGACCAGTACCCCTCGGATCAGGACATGCCGGCGGGGGTCCGCCTCGGGGTGAGGCGGACCCCCTTCCCGGCCCTGCCCTGGCTCGGGCGGAGGCCGCGGTCAGTGTTCGGTGGCCTTCTCCGCTCCGGCGCCGCTGAGGGCTCGGACCTCCATCTCCCGGAACTTGGCCTCGTCGGGGCGGTCCTTGCTGAGCACGGTGCCCAGGTAGCCGAGCAGGAAGGACAGCGGGATGGAGACGATGCCCGGGTTGGACAACGGGAACCAGGCGAAGTCCGCGCCGGGGAACATCGCCGTCTCCGACCCCGACACGGCCGGGGAGAAGATGATCAGCGTGACGGTGATGCCCAGCCCGCCGTACATGCTCCACAGCGCGCCCGTCGTGCTGAACCGCTTCCAGAACAGCGAGTAGAGGATGGTGGGCAGGTTCGCCGAGGCGGCCACCGCGAAGGCGAGCGCGACCAGGAAGGCGACGTTCTGCCCGTTGGCCGCGATCCCGCCGAGGATGGAGACCACGCCGACGACGACCGCCGTGATCCGGGCGACCCGGACCTCCTGCTGCTTGTCGTCGAGCTTCCCCCGCTTGATGACGTTGGCGTAGATGTCGTGAGCGAAGGAGGCGGAGGCGGTGATCGTGAGCCCGGCGACCACCGCGAGGATGGTGGCGAAGGCGACGGCGGCGATGAACCCGAGCAGCAGCGGCCCACCCAGTTCGGCCGCCAGCAGCGGTGCCGCCGAGTTGACCCCGCCCGGGGCGTCGAGGATGGTGTCCCGTCCGACGATGGCCGCAGCCCCGTAGCCCAGCACCAGGGTGAACAGGTAGAACAGCCCGATCAGCCAGATGGCCCACTGCACGGACCGCCTGGCCTCCTTGGAGTTCGGCACCGTGTAGAAGCGCATCAGGATGTGCGGCAGGCCGGCCGTGCCCAGGACCAGCGCGATCGCGAGGGACAGGAAGTCCAGCCTGGTCAGTTCGGACATCCCGTACTGGAGGCCGGGGTTGAGGATCTCCTCGGTGCCGCTGGCGTCGACGGCGGCGCCCAGCAGCGACGACAGGTTCATGCCGTACATGGCCAGCACCCACAGGGTCATGACCCCGGCGCCGGCGATGAGCAGCACCGCCTTGATGATCTGGACCCAGGTGGTGCCGCGCATCCCGCCGATGAGGACGTAGAGGATCATCAGCGCGCCCACCACGGCGATGACGACCGACTGGCCGACCCGGTCCTGGATGCCGAGCAGCAGCGCGATCAGCCCGCCGGCGCCCGCCATCTGGGCGAGCAGGTAGAAGAACGAGACCGAGAGGGTGGAGATGGACGCGGCGACCCGGACGGGACGCTGCCGCATCCGGAAGGACAGCACGTCGGCCATGGTGTAGCGGCCGGTGTTGCGCAGCAGTTCCGCCACCAGCAGCAGCGCCACCAGCCAGGCGACGAGGAACCCGATGGAGTAGAGGAACCCGTCGTAGCCGTGGACGGCGATCGCGCCGGCGATGCCGAGGAAGGACGCCGCCGAGAGGTAGTCGCCGGAGATGGCGACGCCGTTCTGGGACCCGCTGAAGGCCCGACCGGCCGCGTAGTAGTCGGCCGCGGTCCGGGTGTTCCGGCTCGCCCGGAAGACCGCGATCATCGTGATCAGCACGAAGATCCCGAAGATCCCCATGTTCAGGTAGGGGGATCCCCCCGCGGTCTGCGCGAGCAGCGGCCCGGTGGCGGTGGGGTTCGTCATCCGCGTCCTCCCTCGACCCGCTCCCGGACCGCCTCGGCCAACGGGTCGAGGCGGCGGTTGGCGAACCTGATGTACAGCACCGTGATCAGGAAGGTCGTCACGAACTGGAGGAGCCCGAGCAGCAGCCCGAGGTTGATGTTGCCGAGGACCCTGACGCTCATCAGGCCGTGCGCGTAGTCCGCCAGGACCACGTACAGCAGGTACCAGGCGAGGAAGAGGCCGGTGGTGGGGAAGACGAAGGTCCGCAGCCGGCGCCGCAGTTCGACGAAGTCCGGGCTTTCGTGGGCCTCGTGCCACGTCGTCGGCGACGGGCCGGCGTCGTCCGGTGGTGTCGTGCTCACCGCTACCTCCCAGCATCGCGAGGGTTCCCATGCTGGTATTGGCCGCGTCACATGCGTAAGCCTCCAAACGGGGGCTTAGGGCAGTCGGGTAGCCGAACGAATCCTGTCCGGTTTCGCCGGTTCTCCTCGACGGAGGGTGAGGGGCGTGTGCGGGGTGAACCCACACGGCCGCTTGCACCGTCACCCCTACCTGCGGTACGGGGAGGGCTCCTCCCGGGTGACCGAGCGCAGCGGGGTCGGTGGCGCTCCCGGCCGCCATGGGCACGCGCGGTCGACCGCGCCTCCGCGTTCGGGCCGAGGGGTGGGCGCTGTCCCGGGCTCGGCCGGGCCCCAGATGACCTAGTCGGGTTCCGGGGCGCGGTGCCGCCCAGACCTCGGCTGGTCGCCCGGCCCCCCGAACCGCTCGACGTCCCGGTCCCGGATGAAACCCAGCCGGTCCGGCGCGTGCATCCTGAGCATGACCCTGGCGACGTCGAGCGGCACCCGGTCCTTGGTCAGCCGGCTGACGCCGATCATGGTGGCGAAGGCCAGCGGCACCGTCACCAGCGCCGGTTGGACGAGCAGCACGCCGAGCCAGCCGCCCAGTGACGGCCCCCATTCGCTGAGGACCGCCGCCAGCACCGACAGCCCACCGCCCAGGACGATGCCCGAACCCGCGCCCCACGCCGTCAACCCGCGCCACCAGATGCCCAGCAGCAGCAGCGGGCAGAACGTCGACGCGGCGACGGCGAAGACCAACCCGACCGTCTGGGACAGGCTCAACGAGGAGAACCCCATCGCCACCGCCAGGGGGATCGCCGTCGCCACCAGCGTCCACAGCCGGAAGTCCCGCACCTGGCCGCCGGAGGGCAGGTCGGTCGACAACACCCCGGCGACGCACACGATCAGGCCGGCCGAGGTGGACAGGAACGCCGCGAAGGCCCCGGCGGCGGTGACCGCCCCGAGCAGCTTGCCCAACCAGTTGTCCAACATGGCCGTGGGCAGCAACAACACCGCCGCGTCGGTGTCGCCGGTGACCAGCAGCTCGGGGACGTAGAGCCGGGACAGGGCTCCGAAGACGGTCGGGAACAGGTAGAAGAGGCCCAGCATCGCCAGGACGAACAGGGTCGTCCTCCGGGCCGCGTGGCCGGTCGGGTTGGTGTAGAAGCGCATCAGCACGTGCGGCAGGCCCATCGTGCCCAGGAACGTGGCGAAGATCAGCGAGTAGGTGTGGAAGAGGCCCTGCGGCCCCCGGTCCTGGGGCTGCGCCCAGGACGAGTTGTCGGACACCGCTCCCTCGACGACGGGGACGTCGGAACCGGCGGTGAAGTGGAGCTCGGTCCCCGCCGCCACGGTGTGCTGGTCCCCCGCCCAGTAGACCGCTCCCGACACGGGCGCGCCGTTGACGGTGCCCTCCGCGCGGAGCAGCACCGGCCGGTCGACCGTGAGCACCACGTTCGTCTCCACGGTCACGGTGGTGTCCCGTTCGAAGCGGGGCGGCATGTCCGCCACCAGCTCGCCCCGGGACGTCGACGGAGTGCTGAGGAACGCGGTGAACAGCAGGAAGGCCGGGAGCGAGATGGCGAACAGCTTCACCCAGTACTGCATGGCCTGCACCAGGGTGACGGCGCGGAGCCCGCCACCGAAGACGTTGACCAGCACCACGAGCGCCACCAGCACCACGCCGACCTCGTTGGGCAGTCCGGTGACGGTGGTCAGGGTCAGGCCCGCTCCCTGGAACTGCGGCACCACGTACAGGGAACCGATGACCAGCACCACCAGTGCCGTCAACTTCCGCAGGCCGACCGAGCCGAGTCTCGCCTCGGAGAAGTCCGGCAGCGTGTACGCCCCGGACCGCCGCAGCGGGGCGGCGACGAACATCAACAGCAGCAGGTAGCCGCCGGCGAACCCGATCGGGTACCAGAGACCGTCCACCCCGTCGCGCAGGACCAGGCCGGCCACCCCGAGGAAGGACGCGGCCGAGAGGTACTCCCCGGAGATCGCGGCCGCGTTGCGCTCGGCGTTCACCAGTCGCCTCGCGACCAGGAAGTCCGAGGTGGTGTGCGCGGACCGCGACCCGTACACGCCGACCGCGAAGGTGACGACGGCCATCACGACGATCCCCGACAGCGCCCACGGGTTCAGCTGCATGCGATGCCTACTCGATGTCGTCGAACCGAACGCGGCAACGCTAACCAATCACGTCGGACACGGACCGTCGCGGTCGGGGGAGCGGGTTCCCCGGCTCGGCGGAGGGGGAGGGCCGTCCGTCAGTTCTCCACCATGTCGATGAAGTCCCGTTCGTGGCGTTCGGCGCGCCACTGGTAGACGAGGCCGACGACGAGCATCGCCGGGAACGGGGCCGCTCCGAGCAGGAGCCAGGAGATCTTGACGTCCCCGATGGTCCACGCGCCCAGCTCGGGGAGCCAGAAGAACAGCAGGGGCAGCATGCCGATGGTGCCGAGGGTGGTCAGGGTCAGCAGCAGGGCCGTCCGCAGCTGGGCGCGGACCAGGCTGCGCACCAGCGCCTCGCCGACGCTGGTCTGCTCCTCCAACTCGACGATGGTCCGCACCGCGCGCCGTCCGCCGCGGCGGTCGGCCAGTACCACCCGGACCCGGCGGGGTGGCGCTGTCCGGTCCCGACGCGGCCGCCGGGAGGTGCGGGAAGGGCCCCCGGCCGGCACCCGTCCCTCGGGACCGGTGCCCGGGAGGTCCTCCCCGGTCGCGCTCACCGGGTCGGCCCCCAGCCGTTCTTCGGGGCTCGCACCAGCCTGTCCTTCAACGCCCGGGTGTGACGTCGGCTGACCGGGAGTTCGATGGCCTGGTCGCCGGCCCCGAGCCGGACCGAGTACCCGGAGGAGGACATCCGGAGTTCACTGACCAGTGGCAGCGACACCAGGTACGAGCGGTGGATGCGGGCGAAGCCCACCTCGCTCCACCGTTCCTCCAGCTGCGACAGGGGTATGCGGACGAGGTGACTGCCGTCGGTGGTGTGCAGGCGGGCGTAGTCGCCCTGCGCCTCCACGTAGCGGATCGTGGATCGCGGTACCAGCTTGGTGGTGCCACCGAGCTCGACCGGGATGACCTCGTCCTCGGCCGGTGTCGCGGCGGCTTGGTCCTCCTTGGACCGCCGCATGCGGTCGATGGTGCGCAGCGCCCGGTCGACCCGCTCGGACTTGATCGGCTTCACCAGGTAGTCGATGGCCCCGACCTCGAAGGCGTCCAGCGCCCGGTTCTCGTCCCCCGTGACGTACACCAGGGCCGGTGGCTCCCGGAACGCCGCGAGCACCTTGCCCAGCTCGACGCCGTCGAGGCCCGGCATGAAGATGTCGGCGAACACCACGTCCACCGGGCAGAGCCCCGCCTGTGCCCGTGCCCGCAGCTCCGGATCGTCGCTGCGGATGATGCGCAGCGCCTCGGCGGCGTCGAACGCGGTCAGCACCCGCGCCACCCTCGGACTCCGGTTCAGCTGGTAGGTGATTTCCTCCAGCCCGCGGTCCTCGTCGTCGACCGCGAGCGCGATCAGACCCGAGTTGTTGGCTTGAGCGGTCACCGTAGATTCATATCCTGCCGATCACGGTTCTTGCGAGCCAAGGTGCTTCGTCCACCCGAGGGTGTGAACATTTCCTCGCTGGTTGTGACGGTGTTGCTCCATCAGAGACCAAGTCGGCTCCAGACGGCCTTGTTGTTCAGACCCTCCACTGCGGCAAGTAGTGAGTCGGCGGCGCGGCTGCCGCCCGAGGCGCTGCTGAGGCCGAGCCTGGCGAGCAGGGGGCGTTTCGGTTCCGAGATCGCGATCTCGGCGTCGGGGAACCGGGTGGAGACGACCTGCCGCAGCGTGCCCAGGCCGTCCACGAGACCGAGTTCCCTCGCCTTCGCCCCGGTCCACACCTCGCCGCTGAACAGGCTGTCGTCCGCACCGTTCAGCCGGTCGCCCCGGCGGGAACGCACCCAGTCGACGAACTGCCCGTGCAGGTCGCGCTGCACCTCCAACAACCAGGCGACGTCGTCCTCCCGTTCGGGGAGGAAGGGGTCCAGCCGAGCCTTGTGCTCGCCCGTCGTGTGCAGTCTGCGTTCGACGCCAAGCCGCTCCAGCAGCCCGGTGAAGCCGAAACCGCTGCTGACCACCCCGACCGATCCCACAAGGGAGCTGGGGTGCGCGTAGATCTCGTCCGCGGCGCAGGCGATCCAGTAGCCGCCGGAGGCCGCCGCGTCCTCGCAGAAGGCGAGCACCGGAACGGGGCCACGGGTGCGGGCCCGCCGGTCGGCCAGCTCGCGGACCCGGTCGGCGACCAGCGCCGACTGGGTGGGGGAGCCACCGGGCGAGTTCACCAGCAGCACCACGGCGGCCAGCCTCTCGTGGGCGAAGGCACGCGTGAGCGGGGCCTCCACGGAGGCCAGGTTGATGGTCCCCCGGTTCACCGGGGACGGGTTCGAGCTGATCACGCCGTGCAGGCGGACCACGGCGACGGTCGGCGACCGGTCCACTCGCTCCGCGAGCCGTCCCGGGAGCCTCGCCGTCAGCTTGTCGGTCATGCTCATGCCTGCACAGCCTACGGGGATTCCGCCACCGGTGGGGGTCCCGCGACCACCGGCCGCCGGTGCCGCCCGGGCCGCGACGGGTGTTCTCCCGGGGCCGCGACCGCTCACCTCGGACGGCGTGCGCCGCCGGATACCTGGTCCTCCGCCGGTTGCCGTCGGCGCGGCAGGTCGTGGCCCGGCCCCTCCCGCCGGGGCGGCAGGGACACCTCGACCCGCTCGGCGAGTTCTCCTGCCCAGCGCGGCCCCGCCGCCACCTCCGGAGCCCGCCCCTCCGCCTCGGCTGCGACCCCGGACCCGGGACCCGGATCGATGTCGGGGTCGTCGAGGGGTTCCGGCTCGTGCAGCGGCGGAGTCTCCGGTCGCACCCCCGGGGCGAACTTCGGCACCCGCAACGTCACCCGCATCCCCGCGCCGACGTTCGTCTCCACCACCAGGCCGTACTGGTCGCCGAAGACGGACTGCATGCGGTCGTGGATGTTGCCGAGTCCGACGTGGGCGCCGGTGAGGTGGGCGGTCGCCAGCTCACGGTTCAGCCGGCCGGGGTCCATGCCGATGCCGTCGTCCTCGACGCTGATCAGGGCGTCGGAACCGACGTCGGTGGCCGCCACCGTGACGGTTCCACCCCCCTTCTTCCCGGCGATGCCGTGTCGGACGGCGTTCTCCACGAGGGGTTGCAGCACCAGGAAGGGGATCACAACGGGCAGCACCTCCGGAGCGATCCGCAGCTGAACCCGCAGCCTGTCCTCCCCGTACCGCGCCCGTTCCAGGGTCAGGTAGCGGTCGACGTTGCGCAGCTCCTCCGCCAGGGTGGTGAACATGCCCGTCGCCCGGAACGCGTACCGGGTGAACTCGGCGAAGTCCTGGAGCAGGTCCCTCGCCTCGTCGGGATCGGTGCGTACCAGGGAGGAGATCGTGTTCAGCGCGTTGTAGACGAAGTGCGGGGAGATCTGGGCGCGCAACGCCTGCACCTCGGCTCTGGCCAGGCGTTCCCGGGATTCCTGGAGCTCGGCCAACTCCAGCTGCCCGGACACGTAGTGCGCCAGCTCGGTGGAGGCCCTGATCAACCGTTTGCCGCCGTTGGCGGCGATGACGACCAGGGCTCCCAACACCTCGCCCTCCACCGTCAACGGGACGACGAGGGCGTGCCGCATCGGGCACGACCGGCGGTCGCAGTCGAGGTCCGCGTGGCTCACGTGCTCCCGCTTGCCCGTCCTGACCACCACGTCGATCGCCACCGAGAGGTCCTGGTAGTGGTGGTTGGCCTCGCCGTCCCAGCTCAACAGCCCGCTGTTGTCCGCGAGGCCGATCGCCACGCAGTTGAGCAGCTGTCTGAGCTGCGGCATCGCCCGGTCGGCGGCCTCCACCGTGAGCCCGGAGCGCAGGGCCGGGCCGGCGGCGGACACGCGGTGCAGCGCGGCCAGGGTGGCGTCCTCGACGGAGGTGCTGACCCGGCGGGCTCGGCAGAGCATCACGAACATGCCGAGCACGCCGATCACGGCGAGAGTGGTGAGGACCGTGCGTTCGGTCATGAGCTCACTCACCCGTACATGCTCTGACGAACGTTGCCCGCTAGGCAATGCGCGGGCCGGTTGTCGCCCGAATGGACCAGCGAAAACGGTGTTCGCATTGCCCTGGGTGAGACACTTCTCCGGCTGTCGGACAGCGCTCCCGCCCCGCCGGGCGAAGCCCTGGTGGGAGGCCGGTCACCATCCGACGCCGACCCCCGGCCGCGCCCGGCTCAGTCCGCCGTCACCCGCAGCGTGCGGAACCCGCGGATGACGAACTCGGGGCGCCGCTCCGCGGTCCCCGCGAGGCGGAGGTCCGGCAGCTGGCGGAGCAGCGACTCCAGCACGGACACCACCTCGATGCGAGCCAGCGGAGCGCCGAGGCAGTAGTGGATGCCAGCGCCGAACCCCAGGTGCGGATTGGCGGACCGGCCCACGTCGAGCCGGTCCGGCTCGGCGAAGACCAGGGGGTCCCGGGCCGCGGCGCCCAGCAGCGCGGCGATCTTCTCCCCCGGCCGGACGACGTGGCCGGCGATCTCGACCTCCTCCAGCGCCGTGCGTTCGAACAGCTGGAGCGGCGAGTCGTAGCGGATCAACTCCTCCACGGCGACCGGGAGGATCTCCGGGTCCGCGCGCAGCCGATCCCATTCCGCGCGGTGGGTCAACAACGCCACCATCCCGTTGCCCACCACGTTCACCGAGGCCTCGTGGCCGGCCATCAGCAGCAGCACGGCGGTGGCCACCAGCTCGTCCTCCGACAGCCGCCCCCCGTCCTCGTCCGTCACCGCCACCAGGTCGCTGACCAAGTCATCTCCGGGGCGCCGGCGGCGGTGCTCCGCCAGCTCGCGCAGGTAGGCGACGAACTCCCCGGAGGCCCGCTCCGCGTCGCGCCGGAGCTCGTCGTCCAGACCGTACTCGTACATCTTGACGATCGCGTTAGACCAGGGCTGGAGGAGGTGCCGGTCGGACTCCGGCACACCGAGCAGCTCGGCGATCACCCACACCGGCAGTGGCCCGGCGACGTGGTCCAGGAGATCCGCCGAGCCCTCGTCCGCGATCCGCGTCGCCAGCTCCGCCACCAGCCGGTCGGCCAGGTCCCGGACCCAGGGGCGCAGCCGTTCGACGTGACCGCGTCCGAAGGCCTTCGCCACCAGCCGCCGCAGCCGGGTGTGCGTCGGCGGCTCGTTCTCCAGCAGGGAGTTGCGGTGCAGGAGGTTGAAGTCGACGAAGCTCTCCAGGGGCCGGGCGTCGGTCCACACCCGGCCGAGTGACCGGTGCCGCAGCAGCGCCGAGCAGGCCGCGTGCGACACGGCCACCGCCAGCCCGAGGCCCTCGTGCCAGTGCACCTCACCGGCCTCCCGGAGCCGGGCGAAGGTCGGGTACGGGTCGGCGAGGAAACCGGGGTCCGCCGGGTCGAAGAGGGCGGGAGAACCGGAACGGGAGACAGCGCGCACCCGCGCACCGTAGTGCTCCCCGTGGCCAGGAGTCCACACACCGCCCCGGCGGGCGCGCGGCCGTTACCGCTGGTCACCGGGCTTGTTCCCGGCGTGTCGTCCTCGGGGTCGCTCGTGGGGACCCCGCAGTGCGGACCGGGCACCGGCACGGTGGCCGCCGCCCGGCCCGGTGCCCGCTCCCCGGCCGCCCGGCTGGTGGGGAGGCCCCTTCCCCGCCCACCACGCTCACCCGGCCGAGGTGTCGACGAGACATGGGCGCGGCGCCCCTCGCCAGTCACTTCCCGTTAACCCGGCGTGGACATCCTTCGGGCATGCCACCAGCAGTGGTCGCCCACCGGGGAGCGTCCGCGTACCTGCCCGAACACACGAGGGCGGCGTACGCCCTCGCGATCGAGCAGGGCGCCGACGGGTTGGAGTGCGATGTCCGGCTGTCCAGGGACGGACACCTCGTCTGCGTGCACGACCGGCGCATCGACCGCACCTCCACCGGGAGCGGAGTGGTCAGCGCCCTCCCCCTCGACCGGCTCTCCGCCCACCGCTACGACCGGAACGGCAAGGCCGGACGAGCCCAGGAGCACCAGTCGGTCCGGGGGTTCTCCGCCCTCCCGGGAGGGAGTGCGGCGCCGCCGGCAGCCGAGTTCGGGTTGCCCGACGTCGGCCTGCTGCGGTTCACCGATCTGCTGGGCATGGTCCGCGACACGGACCGGCCGATCCGGCTCTTCGTCGAGACCAAGCACCCCGTCCGCTACCGCCACCTCGTGGAGCGCCGGTTGGTCGCCGACCTGGCCGGCCACGGGCTCCTCGCGCCGGGGCCGGGCGGAACCGCGCCGGTCACCGTCATGTCCTTCTCCGCGAGTGCCGTCCGCCGTGTCCGCCAGTACGCGCCGGCCCTCCCCACGGTGCTCCTGATGCGGTCCCTGTCCGGCCGCCGGCGCAACGGGTCGCTGCCGCCGTGGGCCGACCACGCCGGACCCGGCATCGACCTGCTGCGTTCCGACCCCGACTACGTGCGCCGGGCGGCCTCCCACGGCAACGACGTGTACTGCTGGACGGTGAACGAGCCGTCGGACGTCCGGCTCTGCGCGGAGCTGGGGGTCCGCTACCTCGCCACGGACGCCCCGGCCGACACCCTGCGAACCCTCGCGAACCACCCGTCGGCTACCGTCGCTGACGCGGTGTGATCCCGACGGGGGACACCGCGGCGGCGACCCGTCGTCGTACCGGCATATCGACATGTGGCGTCCGCCCGGCGTCGGCTCGCGACACCCGGCCGGGAACGGCGCGGCCGGACCGGCGGGCGCGCCGGGGCGGCGCCGGAACTCACCAGGAGGTCCGGATGGCCAAGCGCACCGCTACCAGGGGGAAGAAACGCCCCGAGTCGGGCGTGAACCCTCGGCAGCCCTGCCCGTGCGGATCCGGCAAGCGGTACAAGGCCTGCCACGGCGCCGAGGGCGGCGCGACGAACGTCATCGTGACCAGGCCTTTCGACGGGCTTCCAGCGGAGCCGGAGCTGATCGCGCTCCGCGAGTTCGTTCCGTCGGCCACCGTCGAACTGACGCTCGTGGACCAGCCGACCGACCGGACGATGGTGCTGGCCAGCGTGTTGCCGATGGCCGCCGCCGCCCTGGTGCGGGCCGACGGCAGGGCCTTCGTCGGGCTCCAGGTGCAGACCAGGTCGGGTGACGTGAGCCGGGACGTGGCCCGCGCGGTCGAGTGGGCCAGGACGGCTGCTCCGGGAGACAGCCTGCCCACCGTCGGCCCGGACACCGCCGAGGGCGGGCCGCGCCTCCAGGACCTGCTCGTCGCCGACGCGCCGTTCGACGTCCAGCTGCACCCGGACTTCTCCTGGTGGATCCCGGAGGACACCGAGCCCTCCGCCGAGGTGAAGCTCTCCCTGGAACGCGCCAACACCGCGATCATGCCGACGCAACGGCTGGCCGTCGAGGGAGTGACCGCCGCCTACTGGGTGGACGCCGGCGAGAAGGCGCACCTGCGGTGGGTGCGGCCCGAACCGGAGGAGCGGTTGTTGGACGCCCTGGCCCGCCTGTCGGCGCGGGGCGAGTTGGCCTTGGGCGAGGGCAGCAGGTACGCCGGATCGTTTCGGGCGCACGGGCTGCTGGTGCCGGTGTGGGACCTCGACCCCGAGTCGCACGCGAAGGAGTGGGAGCAGCCGGCGGCCGAGCTCGGCCGCCGCCTGGAGACGGCGTTGGCCTCGCTGGACGAGCAGCCGCTGGACGCCTCGGAGCGGCGGGCCAGGAACGGGCTCACCGGTCGTCAGATCACCATCCGCTGACACCCGGTCGCCCCCACCCCGGTGGGGGCTCGGCGGCGTCAGTCCCGCGTGACCGGGGCGGAGACGGAGCCGGTCACGCGGGGTCGCCGTGCCAGCTGGTCGGCCAGCCGCGTGGTTCGGCCAACCGGGAGCGCGGCGGGCACCGCAGCGCGCGCCGCCCCGCTCCCCTGACCGATCGCGTGTCCCACCGGCATGTGGCCGGCCGGACCCGGTCCTGGGTGCGCCCCCCACCGCCCGGCCTGGTCGGTGGTCGTCGGCACGGGCCCCGGTCGCCGCTCAGGTCGTCCTCCCCCTCGTCCTCGGTGGCCTCCAAGCACGCAGGGCCGGGGGCGTCCCTCCTGGGATGCCGGTCACCCCTGGTCGGCGGTGAGGGCCCGCAGTGCCGAGGTGGCCATGATCGCGGCGGCCTCACAGGGGGGTTCGAGCAGCGAATCCTCGTCGAGGTACACCTCGTGCTCGACGACGAGTGCCTGCCCGTCGTTGACCTCCACGGCGAGCACGCACCCCTCCGGGTCGTCGCCCGTGACCCACACGGCGGGGTACCCGCTCAACCACAGCCGTTGGACGTCCGCCGGGTCGGCGTCCTCCGCCAGCGCCGCGGCGTTCCGCCGCCCGGCGAGCAGCGTGTAGTGGACCTCCAGGTTCGACCAGTAGCCCGGTTGGTCGCACTGGCTGCCCCCGTGCACCTCGTACTGGAAGCTGTCGGTGACGTGCAGCATCTCCCAGGTCTCCTCGTCGACGAGCGCGCAGCTGTCCACGTCGGTGAGGTCGAGGTCGGCGGGGCGGTCTCCGAGGGAGACGGTGAGCTCACCGGGCCGGTCGCCGCGCAGTTCGTCCTGGCGTGCCGGGTCCAGCAGGGCGTGCACGGCGCTTTCGGCCGCCCGGTGCGCCTCGTCGCAGGTCCGTTCGGCCGTCAGCAGCGGCCCGGTCGCGAACCGCGCCACGGCGATCGCCTGGTTGCGCCCCACGCTCACCCCCACGGCGCACACCTCGGGCGAGTCCTCGCCCGCGTGGTACCCGGTGGCCGGGTAACCGGCGACCACCAGGCCGTGCCGCCGCTCCGAGCCCAGCTCGTCACCGAAGGAGGCGCCGTTGCGGGACGGCCACACGGCGATGGAGTAGAAGCCGAGGGAATCCTCGTCAGCGGAGAGGAACCGGCATTCCATCCCGGCGGGATCCCCGACGAGCGGTACGGGCTCGGGCTCGTCCGCCAGCCCCAGGTCCCGCCGCTCGGTGGCGGTGAGCAGTGCGCACGCGTTCACGTCCGTGACGTCGAGGTGTTCCCGGTCGACATCGATCCCACCCGTGGGTGGGGAGGATGACGGTGCCGGGGAGGACGGCGGTTCCGACGGCTGGGACGTGGTCTCCTCCCCTTCCGCGCAGCCGGTGAGCAGGGCGGCCGCGACGAGGAGTACGACGCTGGGCCGAACGGAGGGCACGAATTACTCCCGTGGGGTGAGCGAAACAGGGTCACCACGCGAGTGGGATCGATTTCTCGTCCGGTCGTGCCCGCGTGGTGTGGAAAGAGCGGCGAGCACGATACCGCGATCCTCCGCCGCCGGTCATCTCCATTGCGACCGGGCGCACACGCCGTTCCCCGGGTCTTTTCCGCACCGGGTCGAGGAACGTCGTTGTTGGCAAATCCCCCACTGGCGTGGTGGGTGGGAATCGTCGTTCCTGTCGGTGTCGAAGGCTCGGCCCTCCCCATTCTCGAGACCGGTGCCCCGACGGCGTCGGTACGGGAACTGGGTGCTGTTCACCCGTCAGGGAGGGCGAATGCCGTCCGGGATGCCGCGAGGAGCGGCGTTCCCCTGGGTGAGCGGCCGGACGGCGGTGCCGGTTTCGTCCTGTTCGGCTGGTCGGCGGGGCGCGCTCATCGCGACGTGCTCGTGGGGACGCGACCACCGTGCGCGGTTGGCGGCCGGACGGGAAAACGCGGTCCGATCACACATCGCCACCAGAAGGGGGTTGTGTACCGCTGTTATGGCCGGAAGAATATCCCACGGCGAGAACCGGTACCACTCGTGAGCGGTCGGGGCCTGGCCAGGCCCCGGGGGAACGTTTTCGATGCTTGGCCTGGGGGTGTGCGCTGGCGCGCGGCCGGCGGCTGTACCTGGTTGTCCGGAGTGTTTCCGGATTCGGGTGGTAGTCGTTCAGGTCACGCGAAAGTGATTTCGAATTCGACCCGAGCACACTTGTCCCTTGGTGTTGTTCGGGGATCGCGTCGCGCTGGTCGGGTGGCCAGTCGGGGGGTAACGTGAGTCAGGATTCATATTATGTCGATCTGGAATCCCTTCCACAGGTAATCGCGAACCTGAGTTACGTGCAGGGTGAACTGTTGCGGGAGATCCGGCGACTGGCGGAACGTTTCGAGCTGCTCTCCTTCCGGGGGGACGACATGGTGAGCAACAACGCCACCAGGGAGTTCAGGAGGCTCGCGCTGGACCCCGACGACCAGTCGCTGACCACGGCGATCGACGTTCTTGAGGACGCCATAAACCACCAGGTGGAAGCACTGTCGGCGGCGCTTCGCGAGTACGCGTCCATGGAGGAGACGAACACCGTCCCGCCGGCCGAGTTCCAGTGGCCGAACGGGCGGGTCGACCACGCGGGAGACGGGAATGGCAGGTAGCGGGAAGTGGTGGGCCGGGGGCGCCGTGGTGCTGGTCACCGGGGCGGTGGTGGCCTACCTGGCGGTGGCGCTGCCCTCCGGGGAGGCCGGCCAGGCACACCCCGGCGGTACGGGTTCGGCCGTGAGTTCGGAGCCCGAGGAGCCGCCGGACCCCCGGTACCCGCCGGTGGAGAAC
>NZ_AGVX02000293.1 GCF_000239155.1 Actinoalloteichus spitiensis RMV-1378 | reverse complement strand
GGGTGGTGGGCGGGCCCGGTTCACCTCGGTGAGCCGGGCCCGCCGTCACGTCCTGGTCCCTCGCTGATGGCGTCGGTCGGGAGCGGAGCCGGGTCCAGGCCCGTACCGCGCAGCACGTCGGCGGGTAGCGCGAGCAGCAGCAGGGAGAGCCCCAACAGGTAGGCGTCGAGCCGGCCGGCCTGGGCTCGGGTGAGGCGTCGGCCGGCGCTCTCGTGCAGGGCGATGGTCGCGTCGGTGTTCGCCAGGGCCATCGAGCCCAGCGCGGCTCGCACGCTGGGCCGCCGGATCGACTCCAGGTAGAGCTCGAGCAACGCCAGGAGACGGGACCGGCCCACGCCGGTGGACCGGTGCAGCATGCCCCGGTAGAGGGCGTCGAGCTGGTCGGCGGTCACCGCCGTGGGTGTGTTCCTCCGCAGGCTGGCGACGGCGGCCCGGTGGTCCTCCGCCAGGTGGTCGGCGATCGCCGCGAGGAGGGAATCCCTGGAGGGGAAGTAGTTCTTCGTCGTTCCCTCGGGGACGTGCGCCTCGCGGTCCACCGCCCGATGTGTCAGCCCTCGCCCGCCCACGGCGGCCAGCACCTCGATCGCGGCCTCCGCCAACAGCTCCCGGCGTTCCCCACGTCGCCCCATACCGGGTTCAGCTCCCGTCGGTCGTCCTCGCCCGGAAGATACCCGCACGCCGGGCCGGGTCGAGGTACCCGCAGGACCCGCACGTGTCGCGAACCGATCGGCCGAGTGACCGGGGTCGGCGATTTTCCTTTGTTCGCGCAATGGACGAACCCGAAAGGAGAACAATCCGCCGAACCCGAATCGTCTAATTCCACGGATCACCGAGCCCGCGAACCACGCACAGTGACGGAATTGAGAGGCCCACCCTCACTCACATGGCAGAGGATCGCCACTTCCATAGCACAGCAATGGGCGAAAATTAACCCCGTGCTTTTTCCCACCGGGACTCCTAGCATTCACCCCGCGAGGGCGGAAGGGTGTTCTCCGTGGCGGCGGGGAGAACACACCCCTGGCTGTGCCCTGTCTGGAAAGGACGAAGCATGTCATTGTCACGCCGCCGTGCGGTGACCGCGTTCGCCGCGGCCGCGCTGCTGCTCCCGCTCGCCGGTCCGCCGGCAGCGGCCCAACCGGACGATCCCGACGACGCCGTCCACGTCAGCTCGACGGCGACGCTCCGGCCGTACGCGGCCGTCGACGGGGACTTCGAGAAGATCCAGCTCACCGAGGACGTCGGGGAGCCGATGGCCCTGGCCGTGGCACCGGACGGCCGGGTGCTCATGACCGACCGCCGGGGCACCATCAAGATCTTCGACCCCAACTCGTACAACGTGACGACCGCCGGCCACATCGAGGTCTACGCCGGTGAGGAGGACGGGCTCCAGGGCATCGCCCTCGATCCGGACTTCGAGGACAACGGCTGGGTGTACACCTACTACGCCCCGCCGGACCCGCAACCGCGCAACGTCCTCTCCCGCTTCCAACTGGACGGCAACACCCTCGACCTCGCCAGCGAGCAGGTCATCCTGGAGGTGCCGACCCAGCGGGACCTGTGCTGCCACGTCGGTGGCGACATCGACTTCGACGCGGAGGGCAACCTCTACCTCTCCACCGGGGACAACACCAACTCCTGGGCGTCCGACGGGTACACGCCGATCGACGAGCGGGAGGGACGGGAACCCTTCGACGCGCAGCGCTCCTCCGGCAACACCAACGACCTGCGCGGCAAGCTGCTGCGGATCACGGTCCAGGACGACGGCGGGTACACCATCCCCGAGGGCAACCTCTTCGAGGAGGGGACCGAGGGAACACGCCCGGAGATCTACTACATGGGCCTGCGCAACCCCTTCCGCTTCAGCGTCGACCAGGAGACCGGGCGGATCTTCCTCGGCGTCGTGGGCCCGGACGCGCGGGACGCGCACCCGGAACGCGGTCCGGAGGCCTTCGACGAGGTCTACCTGATGGACGGGCCCGGCAACGGCGGCTGGCCGTACTGCATGGGGAACAACACCCCCTACGTGGACTACGACTTCACCAACGGTCAGTCGGGTGAGACCTTCGACTGCGCCAACCTGGTCAACGACTCGCCGAACAACACGGGCCTCGCCGAGCTCCCCCCGGCCACGGCGGCGGACGTCTGGTACTCCTACGGCTGCTCGGACGAATTCCCCGAGCTGCCCTGCGAGGGCGGCAATACCGCCATGGGCGGCCCCGTCTACCGCTACGACCCCGACCTCGAGTCGAACACGAAGTTCCCCGAGTCCTTCGACGGCGCCCACTTCTTCTACGAATACTCCCGCAATTTCGTCGCCGACGTCCGGTTCGACGAGTCCGGCGAGTACGAGTCGATGACGCCGTTCCTCGAGGAGCTCGACTTCAACCAGCCGATGGACATGGAGTTCGGCCCCGAGGGTTCGCTCTACGTCCTCGAGTACGGTGGCGGCTTCTTCACCCCGGGCACCTACGCCGGCCTGTACCGCATCGACCACACCCAGGGCGTCCAGTCGCCGGCGGTGGAGTTGAGCGTCGACCAGACCTCCGGTGAGGCCCCGTTGCCGGTGTCCTTCGACGCCACCGGCAGCACCGACCCCAACGGCGGTGACCTGACCTTCGCCTGGGACTTCGAGGGTGACGGCGTGGACGACGCCGAGGGGCCGACCGCGCGGCACACCTACACCGAGAACGGCATCTACCACGCCAAGCTGACGGCCACCAACACCGCCGGCCGCGAGACGGTGCAACGCGTCACGATCACCATCGGCAACAACGCGCCGGACATCCGCTTCTCGACGCCACCCGACGGCAGCATGTTCGACTGGGAGGACCAGATCGCCTACCGGGTCGAGGTCGACGACGTCGAGGACGGCTCGATCGGCGACGGCATCTCCTGCACGGAGGTGACCACGCAGACGGCGCTCGGGCACGACACCCACGCCCACCCGCAGGACAACTTCCAGAGCTGCCAGGGCGTCTTCTCCCCCGAGGCCGGCTCGCACAGCGGTGACGCGAACCTGTTCTGGGTCGCGCGGACCAGCTACTCGGACCGGGGTTCGGAAGGCGTGGGCTCGACGACCAGCGAGCAGGAGATCATCCTCCAGCCCAAGACCAAGCAGGCGCAGCACTTCTCCTCGGCCGAGGGCATCAGCGTCGCCGACCGGGAGGGTGCCGAGGGCGGCCAGGTTGTCACCGAGATCGACCCGGGCGACTGGATCTCCTACCGCCCGATGAACCTGTTCAACATCGACGGGGTCAACCTGCGGATCGCCACCGGCGACGCGGAGGGGGCCGTCGAACTGCGCGTCGGCGCGCCCGACGGGGAGCTGGTCGCGACCCTGCCGGTGCCCTCCGGCGACGGCGAGTTCGTCGACCTCGACCCGGTGGAGCTCACCGACCCGGGCGGCACGCACGAACTGTTCCTCGTCTTCACCGGTGCCGGCTCGAACCTGTTCGACCTCGACCACATCTCGTTCCAGGGGCTCGGGGCGGCCGGCCCACGGCACGTCGAGGCGGTCGGTGACGTCGACCGCGGACCGGCGCCGCTGGACGTGGCCTTCACCGCCGAGGGCGAGGCACTGCCGGAGGGGTCGACCTTCGAGTGGGACTTCGGCGACGGCGCCACCGCCTCCGGGGAGGCCGTGGACCACACCTACACCGAGACCGGTGAGCACACCGCGACGGTGACGGTCACCGACCCGGACGGGGTGGTGCGGGCGACCGACGCCGTGGAGGTGACCGTGCACGACCCGGTGACGGGAACGCTGACGGTCGATCCCGCCGAGGCCGAGCTGACCACCGACGGGAGCCACACGGTGACCGCGACCGTCAGCGAGGAGGCCCGCGACGCCGAGGTCACCCTGGAGGTCTACCGGCGGTCCCCGGCCAGCCCGCTCCCCCCGGGGCAGGACGAGGGGGTCCCCCACCTGCTGGTGGAACGCACGGTGGGCACGCCGGACGAGGACGGCGCCGTCACCCTGGACTACGCGAGCACGGTCACCTCGCAGGAGAGGGTGGTGGCCTGCCTCGGGTACGGGGGCGGCTGCGTCCGGGGCGGCGACACCCTCGTCACCGGCGGTGCGGACGGCACGGACATCCTGAACCTGCGCACCGACCTGTCCACGGCCACGGCGACCGCCAGCTGGCAGGTGGTGGCCGACGAGGACGGCTTCCTCAACCTCTACGACGGCAAGAGCCTCGCCGGCTGGGAACAGCTGGGCGGCGGTGGCTTCACCGTCGACGAGGACGGCACGCTGCGCCCGCACGGCCCGCGGGGCATCCTCTGGTACGCGGAGCGGGAGTTCGACGACTACGTGCTGGAGGCCGAGTACGAGACCTACAGCGTCAGCGCGAACTCGGGTCTCTACCAGCGCTTCCCCGACCCGCAGGGCGACCTCTCGGTGCCCTCGGACCAGGGGTACGAGGTGGCCATCCTCGACCGCGTCGACGACGCGATCAACCGGACCGGCTCCATCAACGGCTACATGGCGGCGAAGTACCTGACCGCCAAACCTCCGTACGGGGGCTGGAACACCTTCGAGATCGAGGTCGTCGGCCAGCAGTACACGGTGACGCTGAACGACCGGATCGTCACCGAGTACACCGGTGACGGCAGCCGAGGGCTGCGCGGTCACATCGGCGTCGAGAACGCCGACTCGCAGCTGCGCTTCCGGAACCTGCGGATCAAGCCGCTGGGTGAGGACGAGCAACCGCCCGGAGCTCCGGCGGTCACCGCGGCGCTCGACCCGGCCGAACCCAACGGTGATCCGCACGGCGACTGGGAGGGCACCTACCACTCCCCCGTCACCGCCACCCTCGCGGTGGAGGAGGACGGCGGGGACGCCGAGATCGAGTACCGGTGGGGTGACGGCGACTGGAGCACCTACTCCGAGCCGCTGACCAGGGACGAGGAGGGCGAACACGTGCTGGGCTACCGTTCGCGGACGGCGGAGGGCAGCGTGTCGGAGGAGGCACGGCTCTCCTTCGTGATCCGCCACGACGCCTGCCCCGGCTCGGACCTCCGGGAGACCGTCCACGCCGGTCAGGACAGCGGTGTGCCCAACCGGGTCAGGGACGACGGGTGCACCGTCAACGACCTGGTGGACGAGGCGAGGGAGTGGTCGGGCCACGCCGTGTTCGTCGCCCACGTCCGCCAGCTGACCTCCGACCTGGCGGCGGAGGGGCTGCTCAGCACCGCGGAACGGGCCCGGGTCATCCACGCCGCGGCCTCGTCCGACAT
The DNA here is from genome assembly GCF_000239155.1 of Actinoalloteichus spitiensis RMV-1378. Taxonomy (GTDB): domain Bacteria; phylum Actinomycetota; class Actinomycetes; order Mycobacteriales; family Pseudonocardiaceae; genus Actinoalloteichus_B; species Actinoalloteichus_B spitiensis. Next base: position 4,915 of record NZ_AGVX02000293.1, on the reverse strand, counting down.
CGGTCGACGCGACTGATCGCACCGACCGACCACCCCGGACAGCCCGCACGCCGACAACACGGAGAAGGGAACGTCATGCGCGCACTCATCTCGACCGTCGTCGCCGGCCTCGCCCTGGTGACCCCCGCTGTCCTCGCTGGTCCCACCCCCGCCAGCACGGACCACTCCGCCCAGGACACCTCCGTTCCGGGCTCGGGGGGAGCCTCGTCGCGGGACACCGCCCACACCCTGCGCTGCGCGGGGGTGCCCGGCGGTCTGCCCGGCCACGGGATCACCCGCCTGTGGGACGGTCAGACCTTGGAGGGCTGGTCGCAGGCCGGCCCCGGCGGTTTCGACATCGTCGACGGCACGCTCCAGACCCGGGACGGGATGGGTCTGCTGTGGTACGACCAGGCCTCGTTCGGTGACTTCACCCTGTTCCTCGACTGGCGGGTGACCGCCGAGACGGACAACTCCGGCGTCTTCCTGCGCTTCCCCGATCCCGGGGACGACCCCTGGGTCGCGGTCGACCACGGGTACGAGGTGCAGATCAACGACAACCCCGGCGGGGACCCGCAGAAGACGGGGGCGATCTACAACCAGCAGGACGCCACCTCCCACCCGTCCAGGCCGGTGGGCGAGTGGAACCGGTACGTGCTGCGGGTCGAGGGCGAACGCTACCGGGTCTACCTCAACGGCGAGCTGGTGAACGACTTCACCAGTGACGACCCGGACCGGGGGACCGTCGGGCACATCGGGCTGCAGAACCACGACCCGGACACCAGAACCCAGTTCCGCAACATCTGGCTGGTCGAGTCCTGCCGCTGAACGGTCCCGTCACCCGGGGCGGCAGCAGCTGGCGGGGGGACGCTCACTCGAGGAGCGCCCTCCGCCAGGTCTCGACGCGTGCGGCGGCGAACCCGGCCTCCGACGCCCAGTACGGCCCGTGGCCCTCGGCGTACATCCGCGCCCAGGGCTGCCGGCCGTGCCGCCACCCCTCCCGGAGGAGCTCGGCCATCGACCTCACCCGCCCGGCCACCAGACCGGCCAGGAGCTCCCGTTCCGGGCCGGTGGCGCGGTACCCGTCCGCCACCAGCCGCAGCCGGCGCTCGGTGTCCCCCGGCTCCCACGCCCCGTCCCCGCTCAACGGGACGAAACCCCGCAGGGCGTAGGCGAGGTCCCAGAGCCGGTCTCCCGGGGCGGCGGTCTCCCAGTCGATCGGGTACCACTCGTCGCCGTGGACCAGCATGTTGTAGGGCGCGAGGTCCTGGTGCGCGATGATCTCGGTCCCCGCGTGCGGGTACAGCACCTGCCAGCGCGCGTCGGCCGGCGGCACGAAGTCCGCGACCGCGTCGTGCAGGTCACGGACCATCGCGCCCACGCGGTGGGCGGCGGAATCGGTGGCGAAGGTGGACAGGCCGCCGGGGAACGGGTTGTCCCCAGGCAGGTAGCGCAGGACGGACCGCCCGCGCTCGTCGACCCCGAGTGGTTCGGGCACCCAGGACAGGCCCCGGTCACGCAGGTGCGCCAGCAGGGCGAGCACCGCAGGGGTCCACGGTCCTCCCGGTCGACGCACCGTGTCCCCGACCCGCACCACCTGCCCGGCCTCGGCGTTCCCGCCCTGCAACGACTCCTCCACGGCGTCCTCCCGCTCCCCGCGAGGTGCGAAGGGCGGGCCGGCGCGAGGAGGGTCCGGGGGCCGCCGTCCCGTTCGGTCGGCTGTCCCGACCCATGATCTCCGGCGCTCGGCCCGCTGGGAAGGGGGCGCGGCGTTCGCGTTCGGTCGGGGCCGGTGACGGCGGCGGGCACGCCGGCGGGCTCATCCGGACGGACGGCGGCCCGCCTGGCGGCCGGGACGCGGGCCCGCCCGCGTTCCGGAGTGTCCGGACACGCGGGCGGGGGGCCTAGCCGCGACGTCACCTGGGGACATCGCCTACTTCTTCTTGCTCCTGGTCGCGCCGCCACGGCCGCGGAGCTGCACACCGGACTCGCTGAGCACGCGATGCACGAAGCCGTAGGACCGGCCCGTCGACTCGGCCAGGGCGCGGATGCTCGCGCCCTTCTCGTATTTCCTCTTGAGGTCGCTCGCAAGCTTGTCCCGTGCGGCGCCGGTGATGCGGGCGCCCTTCTTCAGGTCAGCCACCTTGTCCCGCCTTCCGTCCGAGCAGGTCGGGCCGCTCCCGGGCCCCTGTCGCCGCAATGATCGAACACGAACAGCGTTAATGCCAGGCGATCATGGGAAAACATCGCAAAGTGTTCCCACCGCGACGACGGGTAACGTCACACGCCCGTAACCTGCGCAGACCGCCATTCGGCGGGATCACACTACGCCAACTGCACGAGATCCAGATACTCCTCGGACCAGTGATCCTCGGTACCATCCGGCAGCAAAATCACCCGTTCCGGTTCCAACGCCTCCACGGCGCCCGGGTCGTGGGTCACGAGGACGACGGCGCCCTGGTAACTGCGGAGCGCGTCGAGCACCTGCTCCCGACTGGCGGGGTCGAGGTTGTTCGTGGGTTCGTCGAGCAGCAGCACGTTGGCCGCGCTGGACACCAGTCCCGCCAGCGCCAGACGGGTCTTCTCACCACCGGAGAGCGTGCCCGCCGGCTGCTCGAGCTGCTCCCCGGTGAACAGGAACGCGCCGAGCAGGCTCCGCAGTTGCTGCTCCGGCGTGTCGGGAGCCGCCGAGCGGATGTTCGACCACACACTGGCGTCGTGGTCGAGGGTTTCGTGCTCCTGCGCGTAGTAGCCCAGGCGCAGGCCGTGCCCGGCCACCACCGAGCCGGCGTCAGCCGGTTCCATCCCCCCGAGCAGCCTGAGCAGCGTCGTCTTGCCCGCTCCGTTGAGCCCCAGCACCACCACGCGGGAACCGCGGTCGATCGCCAGGTCCACTCCGGTGAAGATCTCCAGCGAGCCGTAGGACTTGCTGAGGTTCTCCGCCGTCAGCGGTGTCCGACCGCAGGCCGCCGGCTTGGGGAAGACGATGCGGGCCACCTTGTCGGCCACCCGCTGTTCGTCGAGCCCGGCCAGCAGCTTCTCGGCGCGGCGGGCCATGTTCTGGGCCGCGACCGCCTTCGTCGCCTTCGCCCGCATCTTGTCGGCCTGCGCCATCAACGCGCCGGCCTTCTTCTCCGCGTTGGCGCGTTCCCGGCGGCGCCGCTTCTCGTCGGCGGCCCGCGCGTCCAGGTAACGCCGCCACTCCATGTTGTAGACGTCGACCTCGCCTCGGGTGGCGTCGAGGAACCAGACCTTGTTGACCACCGCGGCCAGCAGTTCGACGTCGTGGCTGATGACCACCAGCCCACCCGAGTGCGCCTTGAGGAAGTCCCGCAGCCAGCCGATCGAGTCGGCGTCGAGGTGGTTGGTCGGCTCGTCGAGCAGCAGCGTGGTGGTGGACCGCCCGTTCACCCCGGCCTCGGAGGCCGCGAAGAGGATGCGGGCCAGCTCGACCCGGCGGCGCTGACCGCCGGAGAGGGTGCGCAGCGGCTGGTCGAGCACGCGGTCCGCCAGCCCCAGGTTCGAACAGATCCGGGCCGCCTCGCTCTCCGCCGCGTACCCACCGAGCGCGGAGAACCGCTCCTCGAGCCGTCCGTACCGGCGGACGGCGGAGTCGCGTTGCGCGTCGTCCACCAGCTCCGCCATCGCGGTCTGCGCCTTGTCCATCTCCCTGAGCAGCTCGTCCAGCCCTCGGGCCGACAGAACGCGGTCCTTGGCGGCCACGGAGAGGTCCCCCTCCCGGGGGTCCTGGGGGAGGTAACCCAGCTCCTCGGACCGCCGGACCTGGCCGGCGTAGGGGATCCCCTCGCCCGCCAGCACCCGCAGCGTCGTGGTCTTGCCAGCGCCGTTGCGCCCCACCAGGCCGATCCGGTCGCCCGGCTGCACCCGCAGGGTGGCGTCGGCCAGCAGGATCCGCGAACCGGCACGCAGTTCAAGGTCTGTCGCAGAGATCAAGGAAAACTCCGATGCGAACGTGGTCGAGCGCACACACCAACCGTCATCACCATGACCGGGCCCGCTGCCCGCACCATGCCGACCACATGCCGAGTGTACGGGCCGACGGCAAGCCGATTTCGCTGCCCGCCGCGGCGCCGATCACCGGTCCCTGACCACGATCTCCACGTCCCGGGCCCGCCGCGCGGCCTCGTCGAGCACGGCGCGCCGGGGTTCGCCCACGTCGAGCACCCGCTCCTCGGCCAGCGCGAACACCCCGGAGAGCCGGCGGTCGGCCCGGAGGACGTCGAGGGCCTGCCGGTCGCCGCCGAGCACGACGGCGGACAGGGTCGCCAGTCGGGGCACGACCACCTCGGCGACGGTGTCGGCCGCCGCGTCCAGTGCCTGCCTGGCCTGTCCCTCCCGGCGGCGGGCGAACCGCTGTTGGGACCACCCGCCAGCCTTGTTGCGGCCGTGCACCTGCCGGCGCCCCGTCCGTGAGACGACCACCGCCCCGGACTCGGCGACGCCGACGCTGTGACCGCCCAGTCGGACCAGGACCAGGCCGATCGACCTCGGGGTGAGCGCGTGGTCCACGAGCGGCCCCACCGCCAGCCCCGGGTGCCGGCCGTGCCCGGCGGCGAGCGGCGCGAAGGGCACCGCCGCCGTGGCGGTGGCCCCGTCCGCGCCCACGACCCGCACCTCACGCTCGGTGACCTCCGTGCCCGTCACGCCGCCGTGGCGCTCCGAGAACCGGCGGAACCAGCCGTGGAGGCGTTCCGGGGACACCTCGACCGCGCGGCCGCCGCCCGCGACCTGGCGCACCCTGCTCATGCCGGGCCCTCCGCCCCGCGCCGGGGCAGGGACGGCGGCTGACCGACCGGCCGGCCCGGTGGCCGTCGCCCCGCGAGTGGCCTGGCCGGGGTCCGGCGTCGCCGGGAGACCGAGGGACGTGCGGTGTTCGGGCCGTGCCCTGGGCGCAGCCCGGCCTGGCGTGCCGCCG
>NZ_AGVX02000294.1 GCF_000239155.1 Actinoalloteichus spitiensis RMV-1378 | reverse complement strand
CCCCCCCTGCCGTACTCCTGGGCGACGACGCCCAGGTAGACGCCGGTGTCGCTGCCCCGGAGGGAGGTCGGGTCGACGCCGGCGCGTTCGGCGCTCTCCCAGGCCAGTTCCAGCAGGACCCGTTGTTGCGGGTCCATCGCCAGCGCCTCCCGTTCGCCGATGTCGAACGGGTCGGGGTCGAACCAGCCGGCGTCGCGCAGGAAGCTCCCGTGCCGGGCGTAGGTGGTGCGCGGGTTGGTGGGGTCGTCGTCGAACAGGTCGTCCAGCCGCCAACCCCGGTCGGTGGGGAACGGGCCGACCGGGTCGGGCCCGTCGCCGAGCAGCCGCCACAGCGCCTCGGGGGTGTCGGCCCCGCCGGGGAACCGGCAGGCCATGCCGACGATGGCGATCGGCTCGTGGGCCCGGTCCTCCAGGTCCGCCAGCTGGCGGCGCGCGTGACGCAGGTCCACGGTCGCGCGCTTGAGGTAGTCCAGGTACTTCTCTTCGCTGGCCACGGGGTTCTCCTTGGCGGGGGACGGGCGGCTCAGGCGGTGCCCAGCTCGCTGTCGAGCAGCGCGAACATGTCCTCCGCGGACGCGTCGGTCACGTCGTCGTGGCCGCCGGCCGGGCCGCCGGGGGCGCCGTGGGTGGCGCCGGACCGGGTTGACCAGGTGGACAGCAGCCGCCGCAGGGCCGGTTCCACTCCCGAGTAGGCCTCGTCGGTGGGGTCGGCGGAGGCGAGGAGTTCCTCCAACCGGTGGATCCGCTCGCGCAGCGGGGCCGCCCGGTCGGCGGGCGAGGCGTCGGTGCCGGCGTCGCCGACGAGTTCGGTGAGCAGGGCACTGGCGACGGCCTGCGGGCTGGGGTGGTCGAACACCAGGGTCGCGGGCAGCCGCAGCCCGGTGGCGGCGGCGAGCCGGTTGCGCAGTTCGACGCCGGTGAGGGAGTCGAGGCCGAGTTCGGTGAACGGCTGTTGCGGGCGGATGCGCCGGTTGTCGGCGTGGCCGAGGACGACGGCGAGCTGGGTGGTGACGACGTCGAGGACCACCCGCTGCCGTTCCATGCTGGACAGGCCCGGTAGTTCCTCGGTCCAGGCGGTGTCCAGCCCGGTGGTGGCGGCGCTGGCCTGGCGCCGCACGGTGCGCCGCACGAGCCCGTGCAGCATTGGTGGCGCGGTGCCGGCGGTGGCTTCCAGCCGGGCGGTGTCGACGAGGATGGGCACCACCACGGGGCTGGTCGAGCGCTGGGCGGTGTCGAACAGCGGCAGGGCCCGCTCCGGGCGGAGCGGGGTGACACCGCCCCGGGAGATGCGGGTCACGTCCTGTTCGGACAGTTCCGCGCCCATGCCGATGCCTTCCCACAGCCCCCAGGCCAGCGCCCGGGCTGGGCGACCGGTGGCCGCCCGGCGGAGGGCCACCGCCTCCACGGCGGCGTTGGCGGCGGCGTAGTTGGCCTGGCCCGGCGCTCCCATCAGGCCGGCGGCCGAGGAGAACAGGGTGAAGAACGACAGGTCGAGGCCGGCGGTGAGCCGGTCGAGGTGGTGGGCCGCGTCGGCCTTGGGCGCGAGGACCGCGTCGACCCGGTCGGGGGTGAGGGTGCCGAGCAGCCCGTCGTCGACGACGCCGGCGACGTGGACGACCCCGGTGAGGGGGTGCGCGGTGTCGATGGTGCTCAGCAAGTCCCCGGTCTGGTCGGGGTCGGCGACGTCGCAGGCGACGACGGTGGCGGTGGCGCCCAGTTCGGCCAGGTGGGCGACGAGGTCGGCGGCGCCGGGGGCGTCGGGGCCCCGGCGGCCGGTGAGCAGCAGGTGGCGGACGCCGTGGTGGGTGACGAGGCGTTCGGCCACGGCCCGTCCGACGCCGCCGGTGCCGCCGGTGACGAGGACGGTGCCCTCGGGGTCGGCGGGGCGGGGCACGGTGAGGACGACCTTGCCGACGTGCCGGGCCTGGCTCATGAACCGCAGCGCGTCCCCGGCCTGGCGGACGTCCCAGCAGGAGACGGGCAGCGGGTGGACCCGGCCCTGGTCGAAGAGGGGGAGGAGTTCGGCGAACATCTCCTGGATCCGCACCGGACCCGCCTCCAACAGGTCGAACGACCGGTACTCCACCCCGGGGAACTCCGCCGGGTCCCGCAGATCGGTCTTGCCCATCTCCACGAACCGACCCCCCGCGTCCAACAACCCCCGGGACGCGTCGATGAACTCCCCCGCCAACGAGTTCAACACCACGTCCACCCGCCCGAACCGCTCCGCGAACCCGGTGTCCCGCGAGGACGCCACCCGCTCCGGAGCCACCCCCAACGCCTCCACGAACCCCCGTTTGACCGGCCCGCAGGTGCCGTACACCACCGCACCCCACTCCCGGGCCAACTGCACCGCCGCCATCCCCACCCCACCGGCGGCGGAGTGCACCAACACCGACTCGCCCTCGACCAACCGGCCCAGGTCACGCAACCCGTACCAGGCGGTCAGGAACGTCACCGGCACCGTCGCCGCCTCCGCGAACGACCACGTCCCCGGGAACCGCGACCACATCCGGTGGTCGACCACCACCTCCGAGGCGAACCCGCCCTCGCACAGGCCCATCACCCGGTCACCGACGGCGAACCCGGACACCCCGCGCCCGACCTCGGTGACCACTCCGGCGGCCTCCAACCCCAACGGCAACGGCTCGCCCGGGTACATGCCGAGCACGGTCATGACGTCGCGGAAGTTCACCCCGGAGGCCCGCACCGACACCCGGATCTCGCCGAGGCCCAGCGTCTCGCGGGGGGCGGTGTCGACCCGCACCCCGTCGAGGGAGCCGCCGGGGTCGGTGCCGATCGTCCACGGCGTGCCCGGCAGGGACAGCGTCCGGGGTCCGCCGTCGACGGCCCGCAGCCTCGGTGCCCAGAGCCGACCGGACCGCAGCGCCAGCTGGGGTTCGCCGGCGGCGACCGCGCCCCGGACCTCGGGGGCGTTCACCGACACGGGTCGGTCGGTGTCGACGAGCAGGATCCGCCCCGGGTTCTCCGACTGCGCCGACCGCAGCAGCCCCCACATCCCGGCGGCGGCCGGGTCCACCGGTGCCTCCGCCAGGCCCTCGTCCGGGTCGACGGTGACGGCGTCGCGGGTGAGGACGACCAGCCTGGTGCGGGTGAAGCGGTCGGCGGCGAGGAACGCCTGGACGAGGTCGAGGGCGGCGACCGGGCCGGTGCCGCTGGCCGCCTCCCAGAACAGGACGTCGGGTGCGGTGTCGAGGTCGGGGAGGGTGTCGGTGCCGGTGACGCGGTCCCACGACCAGCCGGTGGTGCCGGCGGTGGGACGTTCCACCGGTCGCCACCCCAGCTCGTACAGGCCGCCGCCGGTGGCGGCGGCGGCGCGCACCCCGTCGGGGGAGGCGGCGCGGAGCATCAACCGGTCGACGGTGAGCACGGGGGCGCCCTCGGCGTCGACGGCGCGCAGGGCGACGGTGTTGTCGGCGAGCCGGGAGAGGCGCACCCGGACGGCGGTCGCCCCGGCGGCGTGCAGGGTCACCCCGCGCCAGGAGTAGGGCAGCAGCGGGCCGCCGTCGCCGGCCGGGAGCAGCTGGGCGGCGCCGACGGCGTGCAGGACGGCGTCGAGCAGGGCCGGGTGCACACCGAAGGCGGTGGCCGGGGCGTGTTCCGGTTCGGGAAGCTCCACCGAGGCCAGGGCGTGGTCGCCGTGCCCGCGAGTGGCGCGCAGCCCCCGGAAGGCGGGGCCGTAGTCCAGGCCGGCGGCGGCGAAGGTCTCGTACACGCCGTCGGTTCCCGCCGAGACGGGGGCCCGGCGGGCGAGGTCGAGGTCCCCGGCCGGCGCGTCGACCGGCCCCGCCGAGAGGGTGCCGGTGGCGTGGACCCGCCACTCCCCCTCGGATTCGGGGCGGGCGTGCAGGGTGAACGGCCGCTGCCCCTGGTCGTCCTCCTGGTCCACGACGAGGCGCAGCCGGGTGGGTTCGTGGTCGGAGAGCACGAGGGGGGTGGTGGTGACCAGTTCGTCGACGGTGCCCCGGCCCACCTCGTCGCCGGCGCGGACGGCCATCTCCACGATGGCGGCTCCGGGGACGACGACCTGGCCCAGGACGCGGTGGTCGGCCAGCCACGGCTGGCTGGCGGTGGACAGGGCACCGGTGAGGACCACCGCGCCGGTCCCGGGTACCTCCACGGCGGCGGCGAGCAGCGGGTGGCGGGTGCCGGTGATGCCGAGTCCGGGGGCGACGGCGGGGTGGGTGGCCCCGGTGAGCCAGAACCGTTCCCGGTCGAACGGGTAGGTGGGCAGGTCGACCCAGTCGCCGGCGCCGAACAGGTCGTCCCATTCCACCGGAACACCGGCGCAGTACAGTTCGCCGACCGCCGCGAGCAGCGACGCCGTCTCGGGGCGGTCCCGGCGCAGCGCGGCCACGGCGCGGCCCGGTTCGGCGAGCACCGTCCCGGCCAGTCCGGTGAGGGTGGCGTCGGCGCCCAGTTCCAGCACCGCGTCCACTCCCGACGCGTCGAGCGCGGCGAGGTTGTCGGCGAACAGGACGGTGGCCCGCACGTGGTCGACCCAGTAGTCGGGGTCGGTCCAGCGGTCCGCCGCGCCACCGGTGACGTTGGACAGCCCCGGCAGGGCCGGGGCGGCGAAGCGCACGTCCCGCAACACCCGGGCGAAGTCGGCGAGCACCGGTTCCACCAGGGCGGAGTGGAAGGCGTGGGAGACCCGCAGCGCCGTGGTCCGCAGTCCCCTGGCCTGGGCGGCCTCGGCGACCCGGGCGACCGCGGCGGACTCACCGGAGACGACCACCGAGGTGGGGCCGTTGACGGCGCCGACACCGGCGCCGGGCACCAGGAGCTCCTCGACCGTCCGGCGTTCGGCGGCCACGGCCACCATCGCGCCGCCGTCGGGCAGGGCGTCCATCAGCCGGGCGC
>NZ_AGVX02000295.1 GCF_000239155.1 Actinoalloteichus spitiensis RMV-1378 | reverse complement strand
GGGGAGGACCCCGGGCACCGTCCACCGCCCCCGCCGCGCAGGGGCGTCGAAACCGCCCCTGACCAGGGTTGGAGCCGACGAGGGGACTCGAACCCCTAACCACTCGCTTACAAGGCGAGTGCTCTGCCAGTTGAGCTACGTCGGCGGGTGACCGCACCCGCCCCGGGGGGCTGTCACGGTCGCCGACCACATCGTATCCACACCGCGCGCCCCCTCGGAACGCTCCCACCAGATCGCCGGGGTACCGGCGCACCAGCCCGGGGCGGAGGGCCGGAGCGGCGGACCGACGACCGGGCTCCACCACGACGTCGGCCCACCGCTCCACCACCGGCGGCGCGCTCGTCCTCCCGGACCGCCCTGCCGGTTGCCGCACACCCCCGGCGACGGGACGATCAGGAGCAGGAACAAAGTTCGGCGGTCCGCGCGTTGGGCCCCCACGGGCGCGCGAGGGCGGACGGCCTCGCGTCGAGACCGTTCAGCGGTTGTCGCAGGTGAGGCGGCCGGGGACCACCTCGATCGAGGGTGGCGCACGCCACTCCACCGACCCGCAACGGAGGGCGGTCCACCGCCGATGTCGTGAGCGGCGTGGTGATCTCAAGGCCCCCGTCCTGGTCGACCGAGGTCGGCCACGTCACCAGAGACCGAGCAGGCACGAGGCGAAGGAGGCCGGTCCGTGGGTATCGCCCAGCGGGCCCGTGAAGCGTTGCGCCGGAAGGAGGCAGCGCCCGCCACGGCGGGGAACACCACGGTGGGGAACACGGTGGAGAACACCGCCGTCTACGGACCACAGCTGCCCGAGGCGTCGACCATCCACCTCGTGCTGGACCTCGCGCTGCGGGTGGGCGAGGTCCAGCTCGCGAGCGGCGCCGGTGCGGCCGACGCCACCGCCACGGTCATCGCGATCACCAACGCCTACGGTCTCCCCCACTGCGAGGTGGACGTCATCTACACGTCCATCACCGTGTGCTGCCACCTCGGTTCCGGGAAGGCCCCGATCACCACGCTGCGGGTGGTACGAGGCCGCTCGCACGACTACAGCCGGCTGACCGCCACCGAGGACCTCGTCCAGCGCATCACCAGCTTCGAGATCAGCGCCGAGGAGGCCTACGCCGAGCTGGAACGCATCACCAACGCCGCCCACCCCTACCCCCGGTGGGTGTCCTCGCTGGCCTGGGCCGGCCTCGCGGCGTCGATCGCGGTGCTCATCGGCGCCGGCCCCCTCCTGACCGGACTGGCCGCGCTCGTCACCGCACTGATCGACCAGATCGGCCGGTTCCTCAACCGCCGCACCCTGCCGTTCTTCTTCCAGCAGGCGGTGGGCGGCGCGGTGGCGACCGGGGCCGCACTGCTGCTCTTCCAGTCCGGGGTCCTCGGCGGGGGGAGTGCCTCGCTCGCGGTCGCCGCGAACCTGGTCGTGCTCCTCTCCGGGCTCTCCGTCGTCGGTGTCGCCCAGGACGCCGTCGGTGGGTACAACGTCACCGCCGCCGGTAGGGCAGGCGAGATCCTGATCATGACGGCGGGCCTGGTCACCGGCGTGATCGTGGCGCTCCGCATCGGCGTCGCCCTCGGCGCCCCCACCGCCGACGTCGCGGCCAGGCTTCCTCCCGCGGCCAGCCAGCTTCCGCTGCTGGTGGTCGCCGGCGGCCTGGCCGCGGTCTGCTTCGCACTGGCCAGCTACGCACCGCTGCGGACGCTGCTGGTCGCCGGCGGGGCGGGTGCGCTCGGCCAGCTCACCTACAGCACGCTGTCGCTGACGGCGCTGGTGGGTCCGATCCCTGCGTCGGCCGGCGCGGCCGTGGTGATCGGCTTCGTGGGGGGTCTGCTCACGAGGCGCCTCCGGCTGCCCACTCTGATCGTGGTCGTCTCGGGCATCACGCCACTGCTGCCGGGGTTGGCCACCTACCGGGCCGTGTACCAGCTCGCCGCCGAGGGCAACCTGACCGCCGGGCTGTCCGACGCGGTCCTCGCCGCCGGCGTCAGCCTCGGCCTCGGAGCCGGGGTGGTCCTCGGTGAGTTCCTCGCCCAGCCGGTCCGGACGGGCATCGGTCGACTCGAACGGCGCTTCTCCGGGCCGAGGATGTCGGGGCCGCTGCGGCCGTCCCGGCGCCGCCTCGAATGACCACGGCTGGCCCCGCTGCCAGCCGAGGAACTCCGACCTGCGTGATGTGGAGGATCGTGAGCTGCGACGAGCAGCCGATTCAACTACTCACGGTCATGTGATCGCGCTTACTGCGTCCACCAATCAGCACGAATTGTGGCTAGCCTCAACAATGGAGGATGACACGGAGAGTCACCGGCTGCCGCCAGGGCCAACGGAGGTCGGGGCAGGTGCCACACCGTTCGACTCTCGTCGCTGCTGAGGAGGCTTTGCCAGTGGGCAGCACGACACCAGGTTCAACGGGTGCCGACTTCGTCGTGGTCGCCAACCGCCTTCCGGTCGATCTCGAACGACTGCCCGACGGAACGGAGCGCTGGCGCCACAGCCCCGGTGGCCTGGTGACGGCGTTGGAGCCGTTCCTGCGAGCCCGCAAGGGAGCCTGGGTGGGGTGGCCGGGCATCGCCGACGCCGATGTCGCGCCCTTCGAGGACGGCGACATGCGGCTGCACCCGGTCGCCCTGTCCGCCGCCGAGTTCCGGGACTACTACGAGGGCTTCTCCAACGCGACCCTGTGGCCGCTCTACCACGACGTCGTCGCCACCCCGGTCTTCGACCGGACGTGGTGGGACGTCTACGTGCGGGTCAACCAGCGGTTCGCCGAGGCCACCGCGTCGGTGGCCGCCGAGGGCGCCACCATCTGGGTGCAGGACTACCAGCTGCAACTGGTTCCGGCGATGCTCAGGGACCTCCGGCCGGACCTGCGCATCGGGTTCTTCCTGCACATCCCGTTTCCCCCGGTCGAGTTGTTCATGCAGCTCCCCTGGCGCACGCAGATCGTGCGCGGGCTGCTCGGAGCCGACCTCGTGGGGTTCCACCGACCCGGTGGCGCGCAGAACTTCCTCTGGCTCGCCAGGAGGCTCGCGGGCTTCCAGCCCACCAAGGGCAGCGTCGGTGTGCGCAACCGCCCCGGAGTCGTCCAGGTCGGCGACCGCCCGGTCCGGGTCGGCGCCTTCCCCATCTCGATCGACTCCTCGTCGCTGGACCAGCTGGCCGCGAGTGAGGAGAGCACTCGGCGGGCCGCGCAGCTGCGCGCGGACCTCGGCAACCCGCGCCGGATCCTGCTGGGCGTGGACCGCCTCGACTACACCAAGGGCATCGACCTGCGGTTGCACGCCTTCCGCGAACTGCTGGCCGAGGAACGGGTCGATGCCTCGGACACGGTCATGGTGCAGTTGGCGACTCCCAGTCGAGAACGTCTGGAGCACTACAAAAAGATGCGGGAGGAGATCGAGCGGGAAGTCGGCCGCATCAACGGCGAGTTCAGCCGCCTGGGCCGGCCGGCGGTCCATTACCTGCATTCGTCCGTCGACCGCAAGGACCTCGTCGCTTTCTACTGCGCTGCCGACGTCATGGTAGTCACCCCGGTCCGCGACGGGATGAACCTGGTCTGCAAGGAGTACGTGGCCTGCAGGAACGACCTCGGCGGGGCGCTCGTCCTCAGCGAGTTCGCGGGAGCCGCCGCCGAACTGACCAGTGCCTTCCTGGTCAATCCCCACGATCTGGAGGGCGTGAAGGACGCGCTTGAGGCTGCCCTGAACATTGACCCGGCGGAGGGACGCCGTAGGATGCGCGCGCTGCGGCGTCAAGTTCTCAATCATGACGTCGATCGCTGGGCGCGATCTTTTCTCGAGGCTTTGGGGGCGCAGCCGAACCGCTAAGGTTCATTCGTTTACCCATCCCTGACGCCGTGAGGAGGAGGCGTTGACCGCCGAGGCCCTCCCAGCCGAACTTCGGCGCGCGATCGTCCAGCTTGCGAGGACGCCGCGCCTGTTGGTCGCCTGTGACTACGACGGGACACTCGCTCCCATTGTCGTCGACCCGGACCATGCCCAGCCGCTACCGGAGTCGGTGCACGCGCTGCGGTCGTTGGCGGCGCTGCCCGCCACCGTCACCGCGGTCATCTCCGGCCGGGCACTCCGTGATCTGGCCGCGTTGTCCCGGCTGCCCGCGGAGGTGCACCTCGTGGGCAGCCACGGCTCCGAGTTCGACGTGGGCTTCGTCCACGAGCTCGGAGCCGAGGCCACCACGCTGCTCCGCCGCATCCAGTCCGAACTCGACTCCCTCGCCGACGAGGGGCAGGGAGTCCACCTGGAGGTGAAACCAGCCAGTGTCGCCGTCCACGTGCGGCGAGCCGAGCCGGACGTCGCCGAACGTGTGCTGGAGACGGTGCGCACCGGCCCGGCGACCTGGGACGGTGTGCAGGTCACCGAAGGCAAGGCGGTGATCGAACTCGCCGTGGTGCAGACCAACAAGGGCAACGCGTTGGACACCCTGCGCCACCAGGTGGGCGCGACGGCGGCACTGTTCTTCGGTGACGACGTCACCGACGAGAAGGCCTTCCGGAGCCTCCAGGGCCCGGACATGGGCATCAAGGTGGGGCCGGGCGACACCGCCGCCGCCTACCGGGTGGACGACGCCCAGGCCGTCGCGACGGTGCTCGCGTTCCTGCTGGAGGAGCGGCGCACCTGGCTGTTCGGTGAGCAGGCCCCGCCCATCGAGCGGCTGAGCATGCTGGCGAACGAACGAACCGTCGCCCTGGTCACCCCGGACGCCCGGCTGACCTGGCTCTGCCACCCCGAGCCGGACTCGGCGGCCGTCTTCGCCGACCTGCTCGGTGGACCCACCGCGGGCCACTTCTCCATCAAGCCCAACCGCAACGGCCTCCCGCTGGGCCAGCGGTACCTGCCGGGGACGATGGTGGTGGAGACCCGCTGGTCCCGGTTGCTGGTCACCGACTACCTGGACCACTACTCCAGTTCGCACCGGACGGACGTCGTCCGGGTGGTGTCGGGCAACACGACGGCCAGCGTCGAGTTCGCTCCCCGGCCCGAGTTCGGCCAGGTGCCGGTCCGCCTCATCGCGGAGGCCGACGGCCTGCGGGTCGTCGGCACCTCGGAGCCGATGGTCCTGCGCGCTCCGGGCGTCGTCTGGGAGATCACCTCGGACGGCATGCACGAGTCCGCCCGTGCCGTGGTGGAACCCTCCCCCGGCCACGACGTGGTGCTCGAGCTGCGCTGCGGGACCGATGACCTCGGACCCCACGAGATCGCGGAGCAGGAGCGGCGGCAGCGGGCCGGCGAGTACTGGTCCAGTTGGGTCCAGGGACTGTCGCTCCCGCCGGTGGAGACCGACCTGGTGGCGCGGTCGGCGCTCACCCTCCGGGGGCTGTGCCACTCGGAGACCGGTGCCATCATGGCCGCGGCGACCACCTCGCTGCCGGAGGAGATCGGTGGTGTCCGCAACTGGGACTACCGGTACTGCTGGCTGCGGGACGCGGCTCTCACCGCCCAGGCCCTGGTCTCGCTCGGGTCGCACGAGGAGGCCGAGGGTTTCCTGAACTGGCTGCACCGGGTGCTCGAGACCCTCCCGGGCCCGGAACGGCTCCACCCCCTCTACACGATCTACGGGACCAACCTCCCCCCCGAGGCGGTGATCGACACCCTCCCGGGTTACGCGGGTTCACGCCCCGTCCGGGTGGGCAACCTGGCGAACCAGCAGGTCCAGCTCGACGTCTTCGGCCCGGTGGTGGATCTGATCGCCATGCTGACCGAGTCGAGGGGCAAGCTCACCGACGACGACTGGCGGCTGGTGACCGCGATGGCCGAGGCGGTGTCCCGCCGCTGGCACGAGGCGGACCACGGGATCTGGGAGGAGCGCCACGCGCCCAGGCACCACGTCTACTCGAAGGTCATGTGCTGGGTGACCTTGGACCGCGCGGTGCGGCTGGCGGAGAGCTACGGCCGGGAGATCGACCCGACCTGGGAGCCCCTGCGGGACGAGATCGCGAGGGACGTCCTGAAGAACGGGTGGAACGACGAGGTCCAGTCCTTCACCACCGCCTACGACGGTGTCGACCTCGACGCGGCCTCCCTCTTCGTCGGGCTCTCGGGCCTGATCGACCCCACTGACGACCGGTTCCAGTCGACGGTGACGGCGATCGAGTCCGAGCTGCGCAGCGGCTCGACGGTGTACCGCTACCGCCGGGACGACGGCCTGCCCGGGGACGAGGGCGGCTTCCACTTCTGCGCGGCCTGGATGGTCGAGGCCTACCTGCTGACCGGTCGGCGCACGGAGGCGGAGGACCTGTTCCAGCAGCTGGTCGACACCGCCGGTCCCACCGGGCTGCTCCCCGAGGAGTACGACCCCATCGCCGAGCGGTCGCTGGGCAACCACCCGCAGGCCTACTCGCACGTGGGCCTGATCAGGTGCGCCAAGCTGCTCTCCGGCGGGCAGCGGCAGCGGGTCGCCGTCGCCAGGGC
>NZ_AGVX02000296.1 GCF_000239155.1 Actinoalloteichus spitiensis RMV-1378 | reverse complement strand
GCGGCGGTGCGGCCGGGTCGGATGTCGTCGTCCCGCCGCCGACCGGGCGGTCACGGTGGTCCCGCGTTCCCGGCGAGTGGAGTCGCGGATCGGTCATGTCGGTGCTCCCGGTGGTGGGTGGGCGGTCGCACGAGGAGCGAGCCCCCACGGCCGGCGGTGCGCGAGCCGCTCGGGTCGGTGCTCTCGGCTTACTGACTGGTGACCGGGCGGAGTGTCACCTGTAAGTGGGATCTTACATGTGTTCCGCCGGCTGCTCGTTGCCCGTCAATCGAATGTGTGTTCGAATGCTCGCCGTGCGATGGGACGGACAGCGCGCGGACGGCGCGGCGGCGGGGGACGCCGTGCTGCCCGGCATGGAACAGCCGCTACGGCTCCACGGGTTCCTCCGGGAGACCACGACCCCGGAGTTCGCTGGCATCACCTTCTACGAGGTGATGGCCAGGAGCGTCCTCAACCGGGTTCCGGGCGGGTCGATGCCCTTCGGCTGGACGGTCAACCCCTACCGGGGGTGCACCCACGCCTGCGTCTACTGCTTCGCCCGGCGCACCCACACCTACCTCGACCTCGACGCCGGCCGCGACTTCGACACCCGGGTCATCGTCAAGGTCAACGCGGGCGAGGTGCTCCGCAGGGAACTGTCCAAGCCGGGCTGGACGGGTGAGCACGTGGCGATGGGCACCAACACCGACCCGTACCAGCGGGCGGAGGGCCGCTACCGCTTGATGCGCGACGTCCTGGGCGCGTTGGCCGACGCGGCCAACCCCTTCTCCGTCCTCACCAAGGGCACCCTGCTCCTGCGGGACCTCGACCTCCTCGAGCGCGCCGCCCGCCGCACCTCCGTCTCGGTGTCGATGTCGGTGGGGCACCTCGACGAGCGGCTGTGGCGTTCGGTGGAGCCGGGCACCCCCTCCCCCCGCGCACGGCTGGACGCCGTGCGCCGGCTGACCGACGCGGGGGTGGGGTGCGGTGTGCTGATGGCCCCGATCCTCCCCGGCCTGGGAGATTCGGCGGAACGGATCGACCGCGCCGTGGCCGCGATCGCCGCCGCCGGTGCGACGAGCGTGACGCCGGTGGTGCTCCACCTCCGCCCGGGAGCGCGGGAGTGGTACCTGGCGTGGCTGGCCCGGGAGCACCCGTCCCTGGTCGAGCGGTACGAGCGGCTGTACCGGGACGGCGCGTACGCCCCGAAGGCCTACCAGCGTGTCGTCACCGAACGGGTCCGGCTGGCGGCGAGCCGGCACGGCCTGCTCCGGGAACGGCCTGGGGATCACCGGAGGGCCCGGCCGGCGACCCAGGCGAGCCGGTCCCAGCGGGAGCACGCCACCCAGCTCACGCTCCTCTGAGCACGGGGCTGGGGCCGCCTCCCGCCGTGGCGCCCGGCACCCCCGGGGCTGGGAGGCGGTGGACGAGCCCGGCGCCGGGTTCCTGGCGCGGTGGGGAGTGCCGGGGGTTGGCGGCCGCCGTCACCCGCCCGGAGTGTTCCCCGGGCCGGTTCGGCGACCCACCGGAGCGGCGGGTCGCCGGAACCGGTCCGAACTTGCTTCACTTCCGGCGTCCGCGACCCCGCCGGAGGGACACCCCATGCGCAGCTCCGCCGCTCCGAGCCGTCGCCCGCGCCTCGACTCCGCCGGGGCCGGCACCGTCCTGCCTCGTGCTCGAGGTGGTGCGCCCACCCGGGGAGGACGGGCCGGCCGCGCCACGCGGCGGATCGCGGCCGGCGCGCTCGCGCTGCTCCTCGCGTTCGCCGCGTCGCCGGCGCCCGGCCAGCCGCCGGCCGCCGCCTCCCCCACCGGGGCGACCGCCGCGTCCGCCCCCGAGCAGCGGAACGCGGGCGACCGCCTGTACGTGGGCTCGGCGAAGCCCGACGCCGTGCTGGTCGTCGACCCGGGCACCGGGGACGTCGTGCGCACGGTGCCGGTCGACGCCCCGCCGACCGACCTGGCGGCTGCCCCGGACGGCGGCCGGGTGTACGCGCTGGCGCGCGCCGGCGCGCAGGCCGTCGTGACCGTGATCGACACCGCCGACGGTGGTGTGGTGGCCACCTTCCCCGCCCGCGACCGGGACGCCTTCTACCTCGACGTCACCTCCGACGGCACGTTGTTGGTCCTCAAGGCCGTCGCCGGGGACACCCTGACCGTGCTGGACGCGGAGACGGGCGAGCTCCACGGCACGGTCGACCTCGGCGTGCGCACCCTGCGGCCGGTGAGCGCGGACGACGGGCGGACCCTGTTGCCCTCCGCCGTCGCACCCGAGGTCCTGGTCGTCGACGCGGCCGAGCTGTCGGTGGAGACCGCGCGGCTGCCCTCGGCGGCGGCGCTGCTCCGCCCCACGGGCGGGCGGATCCTCCTGCTCGACCAGGGTGACCAGCGGCTGCTCCGCGAACTCGACGCGCGCACCTTCGAGGTGCTCGGGGAGGCGCGGACCGAGGTCGCGCACGGCGGCGCCGTCGTCTCGGCGGGGCCGGACGAGCCGGTCTACGCGGTGCGCCTCGACGAGGACGCCGTGTCCGCCATCGACCGGGAGACCGGTGCGACCTCCGTCGTCCCGGTCGGAGCGGGGCCCACCGCGCTGGCCGTCTCGGGGGACGGGCGGCGGGTGTTCGCGCTCAACGCGCGGGAGGGCAGCGTCTCCGTGATCGACACGGCGGTGGGCGAGGTCAGCACGACCCTCGACCTGCCGGCCGAACACACCCCGGTGATGACCCACCTGGTGCGTTCCGGAACCCGGTGAGCACCTCCCGCCCGGCCGGCGTGCCGTCCTGGTGGTGGGGCGCGAGGTCATGTCCGGAGGCATCCGGGGCGCCCAGGCCCCGTCCGGGGACGACACCCGGGCCCCGGGCGCGGGACGTTCGTGGCCACCCGGTCACCGCACCTCGGCGGGCAGCACCGCGTCGCGCTCGGGGTTCAGCCATCCGCTCGGGGCGAAGCGCAGCGTCGAGGGGAGTGGAACCGTGACGGACCGGGTCACCTCGAACGTCCACGCCAGCAGGTGGAAGTTCCTCGGCGAACGGAACTTGTCCCGCGTGTACTGGTCCTCGTACCAGTCGTCGACGGTGAGGGTCCGGCCCTGGTCCCGGAAGAAGGCGCCCAACTGGTCGAAGCCGTCGTCGACCGAGGACACGACGAAGCGCGGGGAGACGCTGCCGACCCGGACCAACCGGCGTAAGGCCCGGCGCCGGGAGGGACCGCCGTCGCACACGTAGTACTCGAAGCCGGCCGTCATCACCGACACCGGTGAGCGGCTCAGGGCCTGCCCCGCCGGCCACAGGTGCCAGCCGCTGTCCTCGGTGAACGGTTGCGGTGGTTGCCACCAGCCGTGTCTGCGGATCCAGACTCTCGCGCTGCTGTCCTCGGTCACGTCGGACTCCTCCAAAGGGTCGGTAACGCCTGTTCATCGGAGCAAGCTGTGACGGTGTTGCAACTAGTCGTAACGGACGACGCCGCCGCGGCGCGATCGGGCGATCGGCCCCTCGCTCGGGGGCGGAACGCTTCGGCCGGATCAGGCGGGGCCGGGTGGTCCGCGGTCCGGCGCCGGCGCGGGGCCGGGCGGTTCGCGGTCGTCGGGCCGGTGGGCCGGGAAACCTGCTCGACAGCGGTGTGCGGTGATTGGCTAGCCTCTTGAGGTCACCCTGGCGTACCTGGCTGGCGACCCAGCCTACGCACATCTCTCGACAAGGAGACCCGAACTCGTGTTGCGCACGCATGAGGCCGGCGCCCTGCGCGCCGAGCATGTAGGCCAGACCATCACCCTCGCCGGGTGGGTGGCGCGCCGTCGCGATCACGGGGGAGTGATCTTCATCGACCTGCGGGACGCCTCCGGCGTCGCCCAGGTGGTCTTCCGCGAGGGCGAGATGGCTGAGCGGGCCCACCGGTTGCGTTCCGAGTTCTGCCTGCGGGTCACCGGCGAGGTCGTCATCCGCCCGGAGGGCAACGAGAACCCCGAGATCCCCACGGGCGAGATCGAGGTCACGGTCACCGAGCTGGAGGTGCTCTCCGAGTCGGCCGCGCTGCCCTTCCCGCTCGACGAGCACGTGGAGGCGGGTGAGGAGGTTCGCCTGCGGTACCGCTACCTGGACCTGCGGCGTTCCGGTCCCGCCCGCGCGCTGCGGCTGCGCAGCGAGGCCAACCGCGTCGCCCGTGCGGTGCTGGACGAGCGGCGGTTCGTGGAGGTCGAGACCCCGACCCTCACCCGGTCGACGCCGGAGGGCGCCCGCGACTTCCTCGTCCCGGCCCGCCTCCAGCCCGGCTCCTGGTACGCGTTGCCGCAGTCGCCGCAGCTGTTCAAGCAGCTGCTCATGGTGGGCGGGGTGGAGCGGTACTACCAGATCGCCCGCTGCTACCGGGACGAGGACTTCCGGGCCGACCGGCAGCCGGAGTTCACCCAGCTCGACATCGAGATGAGCTTCGTCGAGCAGGAGGACGTGATCGAGCTCGGTGAGCGGATCGTCTCCGCGTTGTGGTCCGAGCTGGCCGGCCACGAGATCACCACCCCGATCCCGAGGATCACGTACCACGAGGCGATGTCGCGGTACGGGACGGACAAGCCGGACCTGCGGTTCGGTCTCGAACTGACCGAGATGACCGAGTACTTCTCGGAGACGACCTTCCGGGTCTTCCAGGCGCCCTACGTCGGGGCGGTCGTCATGCCCGGTGGCGCGGACCAGCCGCGCCGCCAGCTCGACGCGTGGCAGGACTGGGCGAGGCAGCGCGGCGCCAAGGGGCTGGCCTACGTGCTCGTCGCCGAGGACGGCACGCTGGGGGGCCCGGTCGCCAAGAACCTCTCCGACGGGGAGCGGGAGGGGCTGGCCAAGGCGGTCGGCGCCGCTCCCGGCGACTGCGTCTTCTTCGCCGCCGGTCGGCCCTCCGAGGCCCGGGCCCTGCTGGGGGCGGCCAGGCTGGAGATCGCCCGTCGCACGGGCCTGGTCGACGAGGACGCCTGGTCCTTCGTGTGGGTCACCGACGCGCCGATGTTCGAGTCCGTCGAGGAGACCGACGACGTCGCGGTCGGCTCCGGCCGGTGGACGGCGGTGCACCACGCCTTCACCTCGCCGACCCCGGAGTGGATCGACCGGTTCGACCAGGACCCGGAGCACGCGCTCGCCTACGCCTACGACCTCGTCTGCAACGGCAACGAGATCGGCGGCGGCTCGATCCGTATCCACCAGCGCGAGGTGCAGGAGCGGGTCTTCGAGGTCATGGGGATCGGTCAGGAGGACGCCCGGGAGAAGTTCGGGTTCCTGCTGGACGCCTTCAAGTTCGGCCCCCCGCCGCACGGCGGTATCGCCTTCGGGTGGGACCGCGTCGTCATGCTGCTGGCGGGGGCGGACTCGCTGCGTGACGTCATCGCCTTCCCCAAGTCGGGAGGGGGTTTCGACCCGTTGACGCAGGCTCCGGCGCCCATCACCCTCCAGCAGCGCCGGGAGGCCGGTGTCGACGCGAAGCCGGCCAAGAAGACCGTGGAGGCATGAGGTGGGCGGGGTATCCGGGTACGACACGCCCGGATACCCCGAATTCACCTTGATGTACTACGCAGAGTGGCCAAATGAGGACCCGAACAGCGGTAGGGTCGGAAGAGATGAGTCTGGAGATAGCGGTCGGTCGGCCAACGGCGGTCGACGGCACAACCGACGAAACCACTGGGATGACTTCAACGGTTGCCGCCGCTGAGTCCGCGCTGTCCCGTCGCTTCGGAGCCCCGGTGCGCCTGGGCGACCCGGAGGACCTGGGCGGCAGCGGACGTGCCGTGGTGATCAGGGTCAGGGTGGTCGAGAACCCGTTCTCCCTGCCCCGGTCGCTGGTGATCAAGCACTACCAGGGGCCCGCTCCGGAGGCGGACGCCGATCCCTTCGCCCACGAGGCGGCCAGCTGCCAGTTGCTCACCGCACTGCCCTCCGAGACCTGGGTCGGGCCGGAACTCGTCGGTCAGGACGCCAGTGAGCGGCTGGTCATCCTGGAGGATCTCGGCCGTGCCCCGACGCTGACCGACCGGCTGGAGGGCTCCGACACCCGGGCCGCCGAGACGGCCCTGCTGGCCTGGGCGAGGGGGCTCGGCCGTCTGCACGCCAGCACGGCCGGCCGGGAGGCGGACTTCGACACCCTGGTCCGCCGGCTCGGCGGGCTGGAGCCGGCGCGCCCCGCCGCCGTCGAGGACTCCGAGCGGATGCTCGCCGAGCTGCCGACGTTGCTGGCCGAGACGGTGGGCGTCACCACCCCCGACGCGGTGCTGGCGGAGTTGGGTGAGGAGGTCCGCCTCTTCGCGCGCGGCCGCTACCGGGCCTTCAGCCCGTCGGAGATCTGCCCCGACAACAGCGTCGTCACCAGCTCCGGCGTCCGGTTCCTCGACTTCGAGGGCGGCTGCATGCGCGACATCGCGCTCGACGCGGTCAACCTCAGCGTGCCGTTCGCCTCCTGCTGGTGCGGTTCGGCCATCCCCGGTCGCATGTCCCAGGCCATGCTCGCGGCGTGGCGTTCCGAGGTCAGCGCCGTGTGGCCCGAGCTGGACGACGACGCCGTGCTGATGCCGTGGCTGCTCCGGGCCCAGCTGCTGTGGGCCTGGCTGACCACCTGGAAGCTGCTGGGCATCGCCCACGAGCGGAGCGCGGACATCCCCGCCGCCAACGACCACGGCGACCCGATCCTGCGGTACCTCACCCTGCTCACGCAGTGGGAGCGCCTGGCCGGGGAGGAGCGCCTCAGCCCGGCCATGCGGGAGCACGCCGAGCAGGTCGCGGAGGGCATCCGCGGGCACTTCGGCCTCCAGACCCAGCGCTTGCCCACCTACCCGGCCTTCCGCTGAGCGGGGGCTGGTCGGCGGGCCGGCCGGACCGGGCCGCCGGGTAGCGTCGTCGCCGTGGCAGACGGACTCTTCGACGAGGGCCTGTTCGAGGCGCAGGTCCAGCAGGACGCCGACGAGGCGGTCGCGGCGAACGCGCCCCTCCCCGTGCGGATGCGACCCCGCACGCTGGACGAGGTGGTGGGCCAGGACCACCTCCTGCACCCGGGCGCGCCGCTGCGGCGGTTGGTCGAGGGCGGGGCCTCCGCCTCGGTGGTGCTGTACGGGCCGCCCGGCACCGGCAAGACCACCCTCGCCTCCCTGGTGTCGCTCGCCACCGGCCGGCGGTTCGTCGCGCTCTCCGCGCTCTCGGCCGGGGTGAAGGAGGTGCGCGCGGTCATCGAGGAGGCGCGGCGTCGCCTGGGCCGGCGGTCCGAGCGGACGGTGCTGTTCATCGACGAGGTCCACCGCTTCTCCCGCACCCAGCAGGACGCGTTGTTGGGGGCGGTGGAGGACCGGATCATCCTGCTCGTCGCGGCGACCACCGAGAACCCGTTCTTCTCCGTGGTCGCGCCGCTGCTGTCCCGGTCGCTGGTCCTCCAGCTGCGGCCGCTGGACGACGAGGCGGTCCGCGCGCTCGTCCGGCGGGCGCTGGTCGAGGAACGGGGGCTGGGGGGACGGCTCGACCTCGCCGCCGACGCCGAGGAGCACCTGGTCCGGCTCGCCGGGGGCGACGCCAGGCGGGCGCTCACCGCCCTGGAAGCGGCGGCCGAGGCCAGCGGTTCGGTCGGGGAGACCACCATCACCCTCGACACGGTCGAGGACACCGTGAACCGAGCGGCGGTCCGCTACGACCGGCAGGGCGACCAGCACTACGACGTGACCAGCGCCTTCATCAAGTCCATCCGGGGATCGGACGTCGACGCCGCGCTGCACTACCTGGCCAGGATGGTCGCGGCAGGGGAGGACCCGCGCTTCATCGCGCGGCGGTTGGTCGTGCACGCCAGCGAGGACATCGGCCTCGCCGACCCGACGGCCCTCACCGCCGCCGTGTCGGCCGCCCAGGCCGTGCAGCTCATCGGGATGCCGGAGGCGCGGCTCGCGTTGGCGCAGGCCACGATCCACCTGGCGACCGCCCCGAAGTCGAACGCGGTCATCACGGCGATCGACGCGGCGGTGGCCGACGTGAACCGGGGGGCGGTGGGCGCGGTGCCGCCGCACCTGCGGGACGGGCACTACGCGGGCGCCGCCCGGCTCGGGCACGCCGAGCGGTACCGGTACCCCCACGACGTGCCCGAGGGCGTGCTTCCCCAGCAGTACCCGCCGGACCAGCTCGTCGGCCGCGATTACTACCAGCCGGTCGCCCGGGGGGCGGAGCGGGCGCTCGCCGACCGGGTACCCCGGTTGCGGCGGGTGGTGCGGGGTGACGACGCGAGCGGGGACGGCGCCGGCCGGGACGGTCAGTGACCGGTGCGCGTCCGCGGTGGGCTGGGGCGGGCCAGGCCCTCGCGGGCGCGACGTGGTGCTGGTGGGCCCCGGCGGCGCCCTCGGTCGCGTCCGCGATCCCGGGCGTGTCCGTTGCTGATCACCGCGCGTGACGCGATCCGGTAAATACCGGGTGGTGCCGCCGAATTTGTCGCTTGGTCGTGAGAAGTACCGGATGTGGCAGGGGAAATCCTGACCGGGAGTGCGGAACTTCTTGCTCGAATTGGTGAATTTCGACCGAGGTCTCACACCTTGTGGTCTAGGCGCTGGCATGGGCGCTGCCAGTCAAGTAAGAAGTACGTGCTGGCGATCAAGCCGTGCGTCGGCCCGACCAGTGCGGGATCGTCCCCGGCCAGGGTGGGGCGATTCGAGGTCGCGGTGGTCAGCGGCGACACGGTGACCACCGGACCAGGCGGGCCGACGGTGGCCCGGCGCACGACAACCGCCCATGGCGGTTCGTGGCCACCAGTGGGAACCAGAGGACACGCCACAGCCGAGAAGCCCGCGGTGGTCCGGCCGGGAATCGGCACGGTCGGGAATCGCGCGGACCTTTCCCGGTGGTCGGGTGTGATCGTGCTTAGGGAGGGAAACGCGTATGGGCTGGCTGTTCAGCCAGATATTCCTGTGGTGCCTGGTTTCTTTCGCGCTCGGAGTGGTCGCGGTCACGTTGTTCGTGCTCCGTCCGATGCGGCGGCGGCGGGCGAGCGGGGCGGTGGCGGCCGGCGACGCCGAGGACACCACGGCGGAGGACCGGGCCCCTCTCGACCACCTGCTCGCCGACGGCGAGCAGGACGGGCCTCCCGCGACGGACTCCGAGGGCCCGGCGGAGGTGTCGGAGCGGGAGGAGCGCGACGCGGAGGCGTTGCGGGACGTGCCCGTCTCCGTGATCGTCGTCGCCGACCAGGAGGAGTCGTCGACGGACCGGGCCGAGGAGGAGCCGGCCGAGGCGGTGAGCCGCGCCGGGAGCACATCCGACCGGCGGGACGGCACCTCTTCCGCCGGCGGCTCGGACGAGGGTGCCGGCGGACCGGAGGTCACCAGCGGGAAGACGGCCGTGCCCAGCGCGCGGACCGATCCCGACCGGAACGGCGGGCCCACCACCAACGGGAGCCGAGCGCACGCACCCGGGGCGGCGGGCGGCGCGGCCGGCACCGAACTCGCGACTCCGGAACGGGAGGACACGCCCTCCGCCGGGCCCTACCCGAACTCGGTGCTCGCCGAGGCCGACGCCACCAGCCACCCGGAGGGCTACCCGGTGAAGGCCAAGAAGCGGTCCATGACCTACCACACCGAGGACTCGCCCTACTACCGCCGGACCAAGGCCGACATCTGGTTCCGCTCGGCCGACGACGCCGAGCGGGCCGGTTTCGCCGCCTGGCGCGCTCGGCGTCGGGTGACCACCTCGGCCTGAGCACCGCGAGGACGCCCACCGGGTCGACAGTCGTGGCCCGGTGGGCGTCCGTCGGGGCCGCGGGCGGCCTACCAACCGTCCGGGGGCGGGAGCGACGGCACGTCGTGCAGGGGGCTGGGAACCGTCCCCCTCGGCTGGATCGCGTGCCGGTAGGAGAGTTCGGCGTACCCCGTCTGCACGAGGCGGTCGCCGTTGAGCGGGTACCGGGGGAACTCCCGCACCGTCAGGGACCCGGCCTCGATCCGGTCGGCGAGATCCGGGAACCGCCGCCGGTAGGCGTCGATCTCGCCGCGCACCCGCCCCCAGAACCGGGTTCGTTCCAGGCCGTGCCGCTCCTCCAACAGGACCGCCAGCGGGCGGAGGACACCGACCAGCAGGGCGTCCACCAGGTACTGGCGCAGCACGGGCCACGGTTTCCTGGGGAGCACCCTGTCGTGGGAGTCGGGTTCGGGGCCCCGTTCGGGGACCGGGTCGAGCGACACGTTCACGTCGTCGATGAGGTCCTTGAGCACCGCCCCGGTCGGCAGCCCTCGCCGGTCCGTCCTGATCAGCACGTTCTCCCCGTGGGGGTTCACGGTGATCCCGTAGCGGTAGAGCAGGTGGAGCAGCGGGCGCAGCAGCACGCGCAGCAACGCGGCCACCCAGGCGTCCGCGTCGTGGTCGCCGGCCTCCAGGTACGCGCCCACCAGGTCGCCGCCGTGGGGGTCGACGTGCAGGACGGCGGCGAGGGGCCAACAGCCCTGCTCGGGGTCGAGCAGCGGGTCCACCGGTTCTCGCCAGAGGCAGCCCAGTGTCTCCAGCCAGGTGTAGGGGACCTCGCCGGCCGCGCTCAGCCGAGGGTGCCGCACCGTCACCGAGGCCACCTCGCCCAGGAGGGCGGCGCCCCACCCGGCGAACCGCTCGTCGGCGGCCCAGAGGCCGCGCAGCCACTGCGTCACGGCCGGGGCGGCGGTCGTGCAGTGCGGCGGGATGCCCCGCCAGACGGCGGTGTTGAGGATGCGCAGCGGCAATTTCACCTGGAGCCGGTCGGGCCGGTCCACGTTGGACATCGTCCGGATCGACTGGGTGGGCAGGTAGCGGTCGGGTGCGGTGCCCAGTTCGACGATCCGCCCGGTGGCCAGCTCCGGTGCCCACAGCGTGCGCACCACGTGGTCGAGCTGCCACGGGTGGACGGGGAACCACACGTAGGAAGCGGGGACGAGGCCGGCGTCGCGGAGCACCGAGGCGAACCGGTCACGGGTGTCCGGGTCGAGCTCGCCGGCGACCACGCCGTCCTCGGAGAGGTCGGGGGTGCCCCGGAACTCGGCGAGTCCCCGCTGGACGGCCAGCCACGGCAGCCGCAGCGGCGTCCTGGCCTCCGGCGCGTAGGCGGCCAGGTCCGAGGCGGCGAAACCGACCCGGCCCTTGTTCGCCACCAGCCAGGGGTGACCGGTGAGGTGGCCCTCCAGCTCGGCGTGGCCGAGGGTGGCGAGTGTCCTCGCGGGCAGCGCCGTGGTCGCCAGCGCCACGTCGGCGGTCAGGGTCGCCGTCAGCTCCGACAGGTAGTTCGCCAGGGTGGCCGGTGGGACTCCGATCGCGGGCGCCGCGTCGAGCAGGAACAGCTGGACGTCTTCGGCTGGTTGGGTGAGCCGGTCGCCGAGGAGGCCGGTGGCCCGCCGGCGGATGCTGTCCGGCGACACCGACCAACCGCCGAAGTCGGTGCGCTCCGCCGAGAAGAGGTAGGTGGCGGTGGGGAGCTCCAGGAGGTGGCCGCCGTCCTCCTGCCGGGCGGGGCGGAGGAGGTCCTCGAAGGACAGCTCTCCGATGAGTTTGGCCAGCAGGGCGCGGGAGGCCTTGGACCAGGCCGCCGCGCGGCGGGCGGTGGGGGTCGGCGGGCACGGGTGCTGGCCGTCCCCGTCCCCGGGGCTGCCGCCCCGCCGTTCATGACCGGTGTCTGGTGGGGGAGCCACCGACGCGCCTGCGGGTTCCTCCGGTGCTGTCGGATCCCCGTGGGCTGCCGGCCGTGTTCCTCGGGCGGGCGGGGTGGAGGGCGCGGCGGGGCCCGAACCGCGTTCGGCGGTGTCGGCGGCCGGGGCCGGCCGGGGTGTTCCGGTGGTCGTCTCCTCCGGGGTGCCTCGTGCCATCTCAGGCACCCCCGTCACGGGTCGGCGCGGCGAAGCGGGTGAACGCGGTGTCGCGTGGTGGTCGGTAGCACTCCCGACCGGTGACGGCGTTGAGGATCGTGGCGTTGCGGACGGCGCCGATCCCGAGGTCGGGCGCGGCCACCCCGTGGCTGTGCAGGTCGGCGTTGGACACGAACACCCGCCCGGTGATGTGGGGGTCGAGTTCGACCGAGTGGTCGAGCCGCACCACCGGCCGACCCGCGTGGTCGGTGTGGACCGCCGGTGCCAACGGGGCGAGGAACTTCGGGTGGCGCTGCCGGTAGCCCGTCGCCGCGACCACCAGGTCCGTCCGGTGCCGGAACTCCCGCCCGGTGTCGGCGTGGTGGCAGGTCAGGACGGCTCCCCCGGCCGGGTCCTCCTCGGCTCCGAGCACGGCCACGCCGCTGCGGAGCTCCACGTCGGAGGCTTCCGGGTGCAGCTGCCGCCGGTAGAGCACGTCGTGCAGCTCCTCCAGGGTGGCCTCCGAGATGCCCTTGTAGTGGCGCCACTGCCCGGCGACGAGCGTGTCCCGCACCGCGCCGTCCAGGCCGTGGAAGTAGCGGACGTAGTCGGGTGTGGTCATCTCCAGCACGAGCTTGCTGTAGTCGAGCGGGGCGAACACGGGTGTCCTGGTCAACCAGCTCAGGGCCGGGGCGTCGGTCCCCCGGCGCAGCAGGTCGAGCGCGATCTCGGCGCCGGACTGCCCGGACCCCACCACGGTGACCCGGCCCGCCCGCTCCACGGACGCCGCCCGGTGCAGGTAGTCACCGCTGTGCACCAGGCGGTCGGCGGGGAGCCCGGCGAGTGCCGGGGGGATCGACGGTTCGGTGCCGATCCCCAGGACCAGGTCTCGGGCCAGCACCGTGGTGGTCGTCCCCGCGGTGTCCCGGACGCCGACCGCGAACCTGCCGGCCCGGGCGTCCCAGGTGACGTTCTCCACCCGGTGGCCGAACCGGACGGCAGGTAACCGTTCCGCCGCCCAGCGGAGGTAGTCCTGGTACTCCAGCCTGGTCGGGTGGAACCGCTCCCGCACGTAGAAGCGGTACAACCGGTCGCGGTCCCGGAGGTAGCGCAGGAAGGACAGCGGGTGGCCGGGGTCGACGAGGGTGACCAGGTCCGCGAGGAAGCTGACCTGGAGCAGCGCGTCGTCGAACATCAGTCCCGGGTGCCAGCTGAGTTCGTCGTGCTCCTCGCAGACGACGAGGTCGAGGTCGTCCACGGTGGAGGCGAGGGCGGCGAGTCCGAGGTTGAACGGACCGCACCCCACCGCCAGCAGGTCGGTGCTGGCCGGCAGCGGAGTGACGGGGCGGGGCGGGGGCGTGCTCACGCGGGGAGGTCTCCTTCGGAGCGGGGGCGCATCATGAGGGCGGCGAGTTTGTCCGGCAGCGTGATCTCGCCGAGGTGGCGGAACCCGGCGGCGAGGAAGCACCGGACCGAGCCGGTGTTGGCGACGGCCGGTTCGGCCACCACCCGGCGGCAGGCGGGCTCCTCGGCCAGCACCGCCGTGGAGAGCGCGACGAGCAGCTCGCGGCCGAGGCCCTGGCCGAGCCGGGCGGGGTCCCCGATCGCCAGGTGGACCCCGACGTCGTGGGGCAGGAACGGGTAGTGGGCGGCCAGGCGGTCGCGGCACACCCGGTAGAGCTCCAGGTAGCCCAGGGGGACGCCGTCCCGGAGTGCCAGGACCGGCCGGGAGTGGGCACCGGCGAGCTGGTCGTCGATCTCCTGGGCCCAGCGGCGGCGGGTCCAGGCCTGCGCCCAGAACGCGGCGACGTGCGGGGT
>NZ_AGVX02000297.1 GCF_000239155.1 Actinoalloteichus spitiensis RMV-1378 | reverse complement strand
CCCCCGCCGGCGCCAAGGGGTCGCCGGTGCACCGCCTCGTCCGCTCCTGGGGGCGCCGGCCGCCGGAACCGGGCCGAGGTGTGGTGACCCCGCCCCCGCCACCACGGCCCAGCGGGACACGGTCGAGGCCCCGGGGCCCGGCCCGGCGGTCCGCCGCCGCTCCCCTCAGCCGCTGGTGAACCGCGCCCGGTAGAGGTCGCGGAGGAGGGCGATCTCGGCGCCGTGGTGGATGACCTCCCGGTTGATGTGCAGGACCAGGGTGGCCATGTCGTGCTCCGCCCACGGCCCCTCCGCCGGGCCGACCGGGCGGAGCAGCGCCGCGTCGTCCAGGGCGGCCACCCCCTCCCGCCAGGCTCGGTACTGCTCCCGCACCAGGCCCACGCCCGCCTCCGCCGTAATCGGCCAGGGCGCGTTCTCCAGGGTCAACGACCCGTCCCCGAAGTGGTTGCTGGCGCGCAGACCGAGCACCGGGATCGCGATGTGCGCCAGCCGCCACGCGATGGTGGTGAAGGGCGGTGGTTCGGGCGCGGGCCACTGCCAGTCGATCGCGGGAGCCCCGTCCTCGCCGACCCGCACCGTCCAACAGCCCGGCACGGGTTCCCAGTGGAACTCCTCGTCGGTGAGACCGGCCAGTGCCGGCTCCAGGTTGTGCTCCCAGTAGAAGACCAGTTGGTCGAGGAGTTCGGCACGCCAGTTCATCTGAGGCCCCCATGCGGTCTGACCGGTTCGTCGGCAGCGGTCCACGCTAACCACCGGGTCCGACACCGCACCGCTCCGCGACCGCACCGCGTCCCCTCTCGGATGCGAAGCCGGCCATGGACGGGGCGCACCACGGCTTCCCTCGGCCCCGCCCGCCCCGCGACCAACCGCCACCCTGGCCCCCGGTAATCCGGTCGTTCGGCCGTCCCGCCCGCCGCTAGCATCGGAGCCCTCATGACGGCAACACTCGTCGCCAGCGGGCTGGCCGCGGCACACGGAGACCGCGTTCTCTTCTCCGGACTCGATCTCGTCGTCGCCCCCGGGGACGTCATCGGCCTGGTCGGCGCGAACGGCGCCGGCAAGTCGACCCTGCTGCGGATGTTGGCGGGGCTGCGCCCGGCGGACGAGGGCACGGTGCGGCTCAACCCGCCCACCGCCACCGTCGGTCACCTCCCCCAGGAACCGGACCGCCGCCCGGAGGAGACGGTGCGGGACTTCCTCGCCCGCCGCACCGGGGTCGCCGCCGCCCAACGCGCCCTGGACGAGGCGACCGAGGCGTTGAGCGCCGGCCGACCCGGATCCGACACCGCCTACGCCGAGGCACTGGACCGGTGGTTGTCCCTGGGCGGCGCCGACCTCGACGACCGCGCCGAGCAGGTCGCCGAGGACGTGGGGATCGGGGTGGGGCTGGACCAGGTGATGCCGTCACTGTCCGGCGGGCAGGCCGCGAAGGCGGGCATGGCCTCGCTGCTGCTCAGCCGGTACGACGTGTTCCTGTTGGACGAGCCCACCAACGACCTCGACCTGGCCGGCCTCGAACGCCTGGAACGGTTCGTCCGGGACCTGCGGGCGGGCACGGTGCTGGTCAGCCACGACCGCGAGTTCCTCGCCCGCACCGTCACCCAGGTGCTGGAACTGGACCTCGCCCAGCAGCAGATCAGGCTCTACGGCGGCGGCTACGACTCCTACCTGGAGGAACGGGAGGTCACCCGGCGGCACGCCCGGGAGGCCTACGAGGAGTACGCGGCGACCCGGGCCGGCCTGGAGGCCAGGGCCCGCACCCAACGGGCCTGGATGGAGAAGGGCGTGAAGAACGCCCGCCGGAAGGCCACCGACAACGACAAGATCGGCCGCAAGTACCGGGCGGAGGCCACGGAGAAGCAGGCCGCGAAGGCCCGCCAGATCGACCGGCTCATCGAACGGTTGGAGGTGGTCGAGGAGCCCCGCAAGGAGTGGGAGCTGCGGATGTCCATCGCCGACGCGCCCCGCAGCGGCGGCGTGGTGGCCGTGGCCCGGGCGGCGGTGGCCCGCCGGGGCTCGTTCACGCTGGGGCCGGTGGACGTGCAGATCGACCGCACCGACCGGGTCGCGATCACCGGCCGCAACGGCGCGGGGAAGTCCACCCTGTTGGGGATGCTGCTGGGCAGGGTGCCGGTGGAGTCCGGGCAGACCAGCCTGGGGGCCGGTGTCCTGGTGGGCGAGGTCGACCAGGCCCGGGCCCTGTTCCTCGGTGACGACACCCTGCTGGCCGCCTTCGGCGCGGAGGTGCCGGACTGGGTGCCCGCCGAGGTGCGGACCCTGCTGGCGAAGTTCGGGTTGACCGCCGACCACGTGCTGCGCCCCGCCTCCCAGCTGTCGCCGGGCGAACGGACCCGGGCGGCGCTGGCGTTGTTGCAGGCGCGCGGGGTGAACCTGTTGGTGTTGGACGAGCCGACGAACCACCTGGACCTGCCGGCGATCGAGCAGCTGGAGTCGGCACTGGCCTCCTACGAGGGCACGTTGCTGCTGGTCACCCATGACCGGCGGATGGTGGAGGCCGTGCACACCACCCGCCACCTGGTGGTGGCCGACGGGCGGGTCACCGAGGTCTGAGGACGGCAGCACCCGGTCGTCCCGTCGTGCCGACTCCGCCAGCGTGCTGACCACTCCGCCCGGCGGGGGTGGCGGGCACCGGCGGCGCACCACGACCGGGCTGGGCTCCGACGGCCCGCACCCCACCTCCGGCC
This sequence comes from Actinoalloteichus spitiensis RMV-1378, assembly GCF_000239155.1. Lineage (GTDB taxonomy): Bacteria > Actinomycetota > Actinomycetes > Mycobacteriales > Pseudonocardiaceae > Actinoalloteichus_B > Actinoalloteichus_B spitiensis. Next base: position 1,258 of record NZ_AGVX02000297.1, on the reverse strand, counting down.
AGGTGCCGAGCGAGCCGGGCGATGCCGCACCGGACGTGCGGACGCGGTCAACGGCCCTCGGCGATCCGCCCGGCCCGACCCTCCGGTTTCCCGGGACGGAACGCGGGTCCCGGGTCGTCCAACCGGGCCCACTCGCCGTGTTTGAAACTGGCCCGCCCGGCGAAGCTCACGTTGACCGCATCCCGTGCCTCCCACGCCCAGAACCGCACCCGACCCCCGGGCGGAACGCGCCGCCGACGCCGCTTCATCGTCGCCGGGGGCACCACGACGTCCGGGATCCCCCACCGCCGGGCAAGGTCCCGCGTCGCGTGCAACGCGGCCGTGGTCAGTTCGGGGAACTCCGCGCAGTGCCGCACCTGGGCGCGGCAGAGCACCAGCCGCCGGTAGTCGAAGGTCCCCGCCAGGTAGGTGACACCGGGCGCGATGACCGGGCCACACCCGACGTCGACGTCGACGTGCCCGTAGAGCCGGCCGTCCTCCACCGGCGGATCGGCCGAACAGCGGGTGAGCCACTCGCCGCTGAACTCGTCGCGGCCGGTCACGGCCGGCCCGCGAGATCACGGAGCCGGGTGGCGCCGGCGCGGATGACGGTCTGGGCGTGCGGGTAGGCCGTTCGGGCCCGGGCGGCGCCGTCGGGAGTGGCCATCAGCAGGACGCCCCGGCGGTCGTGGAAGCAGCGGGCCCGCTGGAGGAGCCGCCGGTCCTCCAGCCGGTGGGCGATCCGGGTGAGACCGCTGGGGCCGATGCCGAGGGCCTCGGCCACCGACCCGGCCTGCCGGGGCTGGCGGTCGAGTTCGAGGAGCACCAGCAGGTCGATGAGGCGCAGTGCTCCGGGAAGTGGGGTCGCGTCGCAGTCGCGGACGGTCCGGCGAATGGCGATCCAGGCGTCCGGCGGGGTGAGGGGCATGCGTTTCCTTCCGCTGAGGGCCGGGTGGGGCCGGGTGGCCGCCCCGCCGGGGAGGACGGGGCGGCGTGCACACGGTGGTGGGCCTCGTCCTGGGCACCACCTCCTTCCTGGTCGCCGTCGGGCTTCCTGGTCGCGGGTCGGGGCAGGGTGAGGGGAGGTCCCTGGCCGACACGGCGCGCTGCCAGCGATCACCGGGGACAGTCGTCGGTGGTGGCCACCGCCAGCGGCGGAAGACCGTGCCGATGGGGTCGCCGCGACCGGAGACCACACGGGACGGACTCCGGGGGCGGAGCCGAGGGCGGAGCCGTCCTCCTCACGGCAGCGGGGCGCGTGGCTGGTCCGGCCGAGCCG